>CAYSZC010000135.1:0-3596 GCA_964435345.1 uncultured Thermotogaceae bacterium | reverse complement strand
TAGAGTTCATTCGGTTCCCCGATAGCGGCGGGCACCGCCGGGGCCGAACCTTGGGGCATGACGGGGGTGGTCTTTGCCGCCGCTCACCTCGGGCACGACACGAGGGAGGCGCCCTTGGGAGGGGGCGCCCAGGTTGGGATCCAGCTGCTCCGGCGGTGGGCAGAGACGTCGCCGTTTCCCATCACCGTGCTCGGCTCGGGGCCTGAACTTGGGGTTGCCGGGATCTCCTATCGCCGGATCCCATGGTACGTCCCGAGTCAGGATGGGCGGATCACCGACCTCTCCGTGCGCGGCTATGCCTCCTTCTCCCGCCAGTTCGAGCGTGGGGTCACGGCGTGCCTGGAATCCTTGGCGGGGGAAGTGGATCCGGCCGGGGTCGTGGTCCTCCACAACGACATCGCCGAGGCCGGCGATTTCGCGCAGATCGCCCGGATGGGGTTCCGTCAGGCGGCGATCTTCCACGTGGACGTCGTGGACTACGCAGCTCAGATCTACCTCAAGGGCCGGCTCGCCGCGCCGACCCTGGCCCGGGCGTTCCGCGGTCTGGCCCAAGCGGGGATTGCCCGGTCCCTCCCCGATGTGGCGAGGCTCATTTTCCAGAAGCAGGAGGCCTGTGCCCGGTGGTGCGACCTCCTGGTGGTTCCGTCGCGGGCGATGGGGGAGGTCCTCCGCGCGGCCTATCCCTGGCGCACCGCCGAGGATGTCCTCGTCCTGCCGTGGGGAACGATCGCCGAACCCGAGCCGCCCGGGGCGGACCACGCGGCCCAGGCGCTGCGCGCTCGGTACGGCCTGCAGGGAGACCGCCCCGTGCTCCTTGCCCTCTCGCGGATCTCCCCGGAGAAGGGACAGGACCTCCTGCTCCACGCCCTACGCCTCTGGGAGAAGCGGAGAGGGCAGGGACTGGTCGTGTTCATCTGCGGCGCCCCGGCGTACATGCACGGGGGGAGCTACATGCGGCGGCTCCGGCGGCTTGCCGCGCGCCTGCGCCAGGTCGAGGTGCACTTCCCGGGGTACGTGACGGGCGCAGAAAAGCACGCGTTCTTCAAGGTAGCGGAGCTGTACGCGTTCCCGTCCCGGCACGAGAGCTACGGGCTGACCCTGATGGAGGCGCTTGCCGCCGGACTCCCCGCCCTGACCACGGACCATCGGTCCGCGCGGGATCTGGTGCGGCCGGAGTTCGGTCGGGTCGTTCCTGCCCAGCCGGAGGCCCTGTGCCGGGGGCTGGCCGAGCTCCTTGATCAGCGAGAAGAGCTTCCGAAGATGGGCGCTGCCGCCCGTCGTTTTGCCGAGGCCCGGCCATTCTCTGCGGCCGCTGACAAGCTGGCTGACGCCGTCCGTGTAGTCCTAGATGCGGAAGCCGCCTCCGCGCGCTCCCGCTGATCCCCCTCACCCCGCGGCGGCGATGGGTGGGGTAGTGGGGCTTCAGGGACCGTGGCCGGCGGGTACAATCGTGGGCTATGGCCAAAGTGGCGGCAGGCGAGCGGTTCCAACTCAAGACCAAGCTCGAACCGCAAGGCGATCAGCCTAAGGCGATTGCCGATCTGACCGCCGGTCTCGCGGACGGAGTCCGTTGCCAAACGCTCCTCGGGGCCACGGGCACGGGGAAAACGTTCACGATTGCGCACGTCATCCAGAACGTGCAGCGCCCAACCCTGGTGATCGCCCACAACAAGACCCTCACCGCCCAGCTCTACGGCGAGTTCCGCGAGCTGTTCCCGGACAACGCCGTGCACTACTTCGTCTCCTACTACGACTACTACCAGCCGGAGGCGTACATCCCCCACACCGACACCTACATCGAGAAGGACGCCCAGATCAACGAGGAGATTGACCGGCTCCGGCACGCCGCCACAGCATCGCTCCTCGGGCGGCGGGACGTGATCGTGGTCGCTTCCGTGTCCTGCATCTACGGCCTCGGTTCGCCCCAGGACTACGCGGCTCTCTCGGTGATTCTGGAGGCGGGCCGCGAGTACGACCTGGACGAGGTCCTGCGCCAGCTCGTGATGCTCCAGTACCGGCGGAACGAGCTCGCGTTCGAGCGGGCCACGTTCCGCCTGCGCGGCGACGTGCTCGAGGTCATCCCCGCCTCGGAGGAGATGGGGTACCGAATCGAGTGGTTCGGGGACGAGGTAGAGCGGATCTCCACGATTGATCCCTTGACAGGGCACACGCTCGCCGACCGGGCGCGGGCCACGATCGCCCCGGCCACCCACCACGTGACCCCCGACGAGCGGTTGAAGCGGGCGTTGTCTGGGATCGAGGCCGAGCTTGAGGAGCGGCTGAAGGAGCTGCGCGACATGGGGCGGCTCCTGGAGGCCCAGCGCATCGAGCAGCGGACCCTGTTCGACCTGGAGATGATGCGGGAGATGGGCTATTGCCCAGGCATCGAGAACTACTCCCGTCACCTCGACGGCCGGTCCCCCGGAAAGCCACCGTGGGCGCTCCTCGACTATTTCCCCCCGGACTTCCTCGTGGTGGTGGACGAGTCCCACCAAACGATCCCCCAGATCCACGGGATGTACCACGGCGACCGCTCGCGGAAGAGCACGCTCGTTGAGTACGGGTTCAGGTTGCCGTCGGCGTTGGACAACCGCCCGCTGACGTTCGAGGAGTTCGAGCAGCGGATCGGTCAGGTCGTGTTCATGTCCGCCACCCCGGCCGCCTACGAGCGGCGGGTGTCGGGGAAGATCGTGGAGCAGATCGTCCGCCCGACCGGGCTCGTGGACCCCGCGGTCGAGGTGCGCCCGGTGCAGGGGCAGGTTGACCACCTTCTCGGCGAACTCCGAGAGGTCACGGGGCGGGGCGAACGGGCCCTCGTGACGACCCTCACCAAGCGCATGTCCGAGGACCTGACGGACTACCTCCTGGAGCTCGGGGTGCGGGCTCGGTACCTGCACTCGGAGATCGAGACCTTGGATCGGGTGGACATCCTTCGCGACTTGCGATTGGGCAAGTTCGACGTGCTGGTGGGGATCAACCTTCTTCGAGAGGGGCTGGATCTGCCCGAGGTGTCCCTGGTGGCGATCCTCGATGCGGACAAAGAGGGATTCCTGCGGTCGGCGACCTCCCTCATCCAGACGATCGGCCGGGCGGCGCGGAACGTGCGGGGGAAGGTCATCCTCTACGCCGACGTCTCGACCGAGGCGATCCGCGAAGCGGTGGACGAGACGAACCGTCGGCGGGAGATTCAGATGGAGCACAACCGGCGCTACGGGATCACCCCCCAGACGATCGAGAAAGAGGTGCGGGACATCGTGGCCGAGTTCTCCGGCCGGCGAGCCGAGCCCCTTGAGGTACCGAAGGCGCCGGAGAAACTTCCCCGGGACGAGCTTGCCGGGCTCGTGCGAACGCTCGAAAAGGAGATGAAACTCGCCGCCGAGCGGCTCGAGTTCGAGCTTGCTGCCGCGTACCGCGACAAGCTCCGCGAGCTGCGCCGCTTGCTCTAGCCCAGCACCCCGTGTGGGAATACGGGGCCTGGGCTTCCGATGAGCGGGACTCCCCCCTCACCCCAACCCTCTCCCGCCCGGGGGAGAGGGAGCGACAGGGATGCGGACCGCTTAGCTTGCCCCTCCCACGCCGGGGAGGGGAGAGGCTCT
>CAYSZC010000134.1:0-3617 GCA_964435345.1 uncultured Thermotogaceae bacterium | reverse complement strand
GCGACGGCCAGTGCGTCTGTAGATGCGTCTTTTTTGACGAGCATCACCTCGGGAAGGCAGAAGGCTCCTTCTTGCGGCCAGCACATGGCGACGTTCCCCCCGCGCGAGGCACGGGAGAAGGGGAGACCTACGATCCCAATGTCAAGCTTTCCGCTGTCAACCCACATGTTGATCTCTAACGGCATCCCCTCAAAAACCGTGTTGGCGACCAGCTGCGCCACAGCATCGGCGGCGAACAGCCCATTCCCGTAGACGAGCATCAAGCGACGGAACATGTCCAGGAACGGCGCTCCGATCCGCCCGTGCCAGCGCTCATCGCACAGGTCTGCCCAGCTGGTCGGGGGATCTGGGAGGGTGCGGTTATAAATTATCACGATCGGGATGAAACAAAGCGGGATAAAACAGCCGCTGGGGTCGGCGAATCCTCTCTCCACTAACTCAGGGCGCATGGGAGAGATCTCATCCCGAGAGAAGTGCAAGGCGTAGTGCCCGGATCGTGCTAACTGCTCTCTGTTCTGAAGGATGGACAGCCAGTGGGTGGCTGTCAGATCCGGAGAATTACCCGTGATGTAGGGAAGGGCGTCTGGTTCTGTTTGCGCTATCTGGTGAACGACGACCTTGGTGCGCTCGTCGACTACACTGCGTATATGCTCGGTGAATGCCCTCGCTACCGGGCAAGGAAGGCTGAGTTCTATTTTGCTCATCGCTGTACCTCCATTTGACAGTAGGATCCCGCAAGCGAACCCTCGCTTCTGAGTGCGCTACGTAATGCAGCTAATTTGTCATCGATGGCTATCAGTTCGTGCAAGCACTCCTCCTCTTCCGCGGTCGATGAGACTACTTTGACCATCCCGCCATTTTGCATCACGAGCCGGCGATCGGCCATGAGGATGATCAGAGGGTCGTGCGAGGCGAGGAGGACGACCTTCCCTTGTTCGGCCAGCAACTGGAGCGCTGTCAGCCGATCGATACCGGCGTTTTCGATCTCATCGATCAGCACGATCGGCGCGTTGCTGATGAGGGCGATATCGGCAATCATCAACGCTCGCGACTGGCCGCCGCTTAGGGTTGTGATTCTCTCATCGCCACGGAAAGATTCACCGGCAAGCTCGTTGGCTAGGAGTATGACCGCCTCTCGCACTGCTGCCGGATCGCGCAATCCTCTGCTTGCTGCGTGCAGATCGAGGAAATCAGCCACATTCATGTCGATGACAAAGTTCATCGTCTGCGCGAGCTGGGCGATTACCCGCTCACAGGATCCTTTGCACTTGCCGCCTGTTATCGCCACGTGCCGCTGCGAGGGGGTGTCGCCGGCGGCCACCTGTTCGATGTCGTTTAGGAGCATACTCTTGCCCGCGCCGGTCGGTCCGACCACGGCGATGATCTCACCGGCCTCTATCTCCAGTCGCTGCACCGGTTCCGGCTCGCCGCTCTTGGTCCGCCCACCTGTAATGATGACCCTTTCGATTCTTTCTTCCATGACTCACTCCCCCTGTCTATTCGCCCCTGGAACGGCGATCTTGTGCAGATGACCGAGCTGAAATGCGCCTCCGATACGTGTCTCTCCGGTGCAGTACGAACATATCCCCGCCGGCATGGAGCTGCGCAGGTTCTTATCGGCGAGGGATGCGACTTCCTCCGCTGCCGAGATGCACCGCGCCAACTGAACCGCCCCTCTGCCGGTCAGACCGTTCACCTCCAGGATCTTTGCTGCGTGGTTCACCGAGCGCACCCGCTGCCTGAAGACCTCTCGCTCCGCCTGCGAGACGATGTCGCCCTTAGTGATCACTATCACATCCGCAGTCAGCAAGACCGGTCCGATCTTGGCCGGGGTGTCGACTCCGCTCAAGTTATCGACCACCGCGATCGCCAGACAGCCGGTTATCGCCGGTGCGCAGCGATGACAGAG
The DNA here is from genome assembly GCA_964435345.1 of uncultured Thermotogaceae bacterium. Lineage (GTDB taxonomy): Bacteria > Bipolaricaulota > Bipolaricaulia > Bipolaricaulales > Bipolaricaulaceae > Bipolaricaulis. Next base: position 1,708 of record CAYSZC010000134.1, on the reverse strand, counting down.
CCCAGCGGTCTCGATGATCGCGATAGCAGCGTTATGGACCTTCGCCCAGGAGAATATCTCCTCCAGGTTAGCAACGTAATAGTGGTCCGGGCAGAGGTCAGCGCTCAATCCCACGGTCACCGGTATACCCAAGCTTTCGTAGATCCTGCCGTCGCTCGTCTCCACACAGTCGATCTTCCCGGCGACGACCCGCTGCCCGTCGGCAAGGAGCCTGCGTATCGTGTGAGCGAGCACCGCTGTCTTCCCCGATGAGGGCGGACCGGCGACGGTGATGAGTTTCATCTATGTTCCTCCCTGTCGGTACATGTGTTCTTATGAATGAGTTCGGCGAGAAAACCGTGCATCATCTCCTTTCGATCGTGCAGGGGCAGCTCCTCCAATCTGCCGCCGGCGGAGAGCCGACAGATCCGATCGTCGAGCCGCAGCGCCTCGAGGAGATCGTGGGTGACGTGCACTACGGTGACCCGATAGTCTCTCAGGAGCCGCTCGGTCATAGAGAGAAGGGTGTCCTTCAGTTCCACGTCCAGGCTGCTGAACGGCTCATCGAGCAGCAGGACCGCCGTCTCGACCGCCATGGCCCTGCCGATGGAGACCCGCTGCATCATTCCTCCGCTCAACTGATTGGGGTAATGATCCTCGAACCCCTTCAGCCCGAGCCGCTCCATCCAGGCGCGCGCCCTTCTTTGCGCCTCTTCCTTGGGCACCCCTTGGGCGCACATGGCGAGGGCGATATTGTCGGCAGCCGTGCGCCACGGAAGGAGGCGGGGGTCTTGAAAGACATAGCCGCCCTTTCCGCTCCCCACCACCACCTCTCCGGCGTCCGGTCTGAGGGCGCCGGTGATGAGTCTCAGGATCGTGGTCTTCCCTGAGCCGGAAGGGCCAATGATCCCCATGATCTGACCCTCTGAGATGCGAAACGATAGGTCGGTCAGGATCCGCCGGCCGTTGAACGACTTGCTCACACCCTTGAACTCGATCACCTCTTCTCCTCACCCTTCTTCCAACGGGTAAGCCGTCTTCTCACCGGTGCAAGGAAGCCGAACTCCAGCAGCCCCATCAACATGAGGCAGACCAATATCCAGGCGAACAGCTCCGGCGTGTTGAGGAAGCTCCACGCCCGTGAAAAGCTGCGGCCGATGCCGTCGTGCGCGCCGAGGAGTTCGGCCAGTATCACCGCGCGTATCCCGATCCCGGTGGCGAGCGTCAGTCCGGCGAGCACAGCAGGCCCGATTGCCGGGAGATAGACCTGCGTCAGAAGGAGTCGTTTGGAGAAGCGATAGACCTGTGCCATCTCGATGAGCCGCTCGTCGACAGCCAAGATCCCCTCTACTGTGTTCACATAGATGATCGGCGTGATGATCACACTGACCATGAAGATCACCTGGGCGCCCCCCATCCCGAACCAGAGCATCGCCAGGACCGCGATGATCACGGAGGGCATGGTCATGCCGGTCCACCGGACCGGCTCCAGGAGCGCGCGAAAGCGGGGCTTGAGCCCGGCGACGATCCCGAGACTGAGGCCGGCCGCACCGGCAATGGCCAGACCGGAAAGGAGCCGCCGCAGGGTGACGAAGACCCCCCGAGCGACGGCCCCTTCCTGCGTCAGACGTGCAAGCGCGTTCAGAGTGGCCTGCGGCGAGGCAACTATCGCCTCATGCATGACCATGCTCAGAATCTGCCACCCCGCCACTACGGCGATGATCCCGGC
>CAYSZC010000133.1:0-3676 GCA_964435345.1 uncultured Thermotogaceae bacterium | reverse complement strand
TGCCTTCGGCACCTCGAGGACCAAGGATCTTGGTGGTCTGGGCATCAGGAGAGTCCAAAGTCAAAAGTCGCAAGTCGCAGGTTGTTGACTCCCTGCCTTTTGACTTGTGACTTGCGACTGTCCTCGTGGTGAAGCGCCGGACAGTTCTGCGGTTGGTGCCATAGCTTCATCCGAACCCTTGACAAGCCGGACCGTTCGCCCTAGAATCTGGCAATCGGCATGGTTGACTGCTAAAAGGAGGTGGTGACATGCCGCGCCTACCAATGGTTTGGAGAGACCCATTCGCGCTTACGTCGCGCATGGGGCAGATGATGGACGAGTTCTTCAAGGACTTCGGGACCTTCCCGGACCTCGAGGTGTTCCCTGGGTTCGGCCACACCGACATCTACGTGAAGGACAAGAACCTTGTCATCGAGACCGAGCTCCCCGGAGCGACGAAGGACGATGTCCAGGTCCAGGTAGAGGGGAATCGCCTCGTCATCACTGGCGAGGTGAAGCGGTCCGAGGAGGTCCGCACCGAGAGCTACATCCGCACGGGGCGCCGCTACGGGTCGTTCCGGCGGGTGTTCCCACTCCCAGCCGAGGCCGAGGACAGGAAGGGCATCAAGGCCAAGTTCGAGAACGGGGTCCTCGTGGTCGAGGTACCGCTCAAGCGGGCCCCGGAGACGGAGGGCATGTTTGAGGTGAAGGTCGAGTGACGCGGACGTGTGGAGGGGCCGTCGCCCCTCCACACCGACGCGGCCCGGCGGATGTGAGGCTATGAACACAACGAACAAGCTGTGTGACGTGTGTCGTAGTCGGCTGGCCACGGTCCGGGTGGATGTCGTCGCGGACGGCCGGCGGCGGACGCTCGACCTGTGCGATCTCGACTACGCTCGGTTGCGCCGAGAACGTTCGCGATCTCCGTGGGAGTCGCTGCTTGGGGAGTCTCTCCCTGAAGAGAGCGGCCGTTGGGGGGGCGACCGGGAGGCGGTGGACGTCCACTCCTACCTCTCCGAGCATGCGCGAAACCTCCTCCAGGCCGCGGCCAGGGTGGCGGTGGAGTCCGGGAACAGAGAACTGGACACCGAACACGTGCTTCACGCCCTGACCGAGAGCGAGGTCGTCCAGGAGATCCTCCGAGAGTTCAAGTTATCCGCGGACGACGTGCGCGGCCACGTCGAGCACAACGCCCCTCGCGGCGACCTGCGGGCTGGGAAGGGGGACACGGTACGGATTGGGATCTCCCCCCGGGTGAAAGCGGTTCTCGATGCGGCGTTTCTTGCGTCCCGCGACCTTGGGCATAGCTACGTCGGGCCGGAGCATCTTCTGATCGGGCTCGCCGAGCAGCCGGACGGCGTGGGTGGGGGCATCCTTCGCCAGTACGGGCTCACCCCGGAGGGCGTACGGCAGAAAGCGATGAAGGTGGTTGGCCAGGGAAGCGAGGAGGGGAGAATCGAGCGGCGTTCGGCTACCCCGACCCTCGACAAGCACTCCCGCGACCTGACCGTGCTCGCCCGTGAGGGGAAGCTCGACCCGGTCATCGGACGTTCCAAGGAGATCGAGACGGTAACCGAGGTCCTGGCTCGGCGGAAGAAGAACAACCCGGTCTTGATCGGCGAGCCCGGCGTAGGGAAGACGGCGATCGTGGAAGGGCTGGCCCAGCGAATCGCCAAGGACGAGGTCCCGGAGGTGCTACGGAATAAGCGTCTGGTCGAGCTCTCCGTGAACTCCCTCGTGGCGGGGACGAAGTACCGGGGCGAGTTTGAGGAGCGAATCAAGCAGGTTCTCGACGAGATTCTGGAGCGTCAGGACGAGCTGATCCTGTTCATTGACGAGCTTCACACCATCGTCGGCGCCGGCCAGGCTGAAGGAGGCACGGACATCGCCAACGTGCTCAAGCCGGCCTTGGCCCGGGGGGAACTCCACCTGATCGGGGCCACCACGCTGGGCGAGTACCAGAAGCATGTCGAGAAAGACGCGGCCCTCGAGCGCCGGTTCCAACCGGTGCTGATCGCCGAGCCGACGGTGGACCAGACGATCTACATCCTGCGCGGGCTGCGGGACCGGTTTGAGGCTCACCACAAGGTTCGGATCACGGATGAGGCGATCGTTGGTGCGGCCGAGCTCTCCGATCGGTACATCGCCGGGCGCTATCTCCCGGACAAGGCGATTGACCTTGTGGACCAGGCCGGGGCGAGGGTGCGCATTGCCGAGACATCGCGGCCGGCCGAAGTTCAGGAGCTGGAGGCCGAGATCCGCGGGCTCAAGCGCGAGCAGGACTACGCCACGTCCCGCAAGCAGTTCGACCGGGCGAAGGAGATCGAGGCGACGATCAAGACCAAGGCGCAGGGACTCGACGCGGCCACCGAACGGTGGAGGAAGACCGTCGCCTCGGGCACTCCGGAGGTACGGGTCGAGCACGTAGCGGCGATCGTGTCTGCCCTGACCGGGATCCCTGTCGCCGAGTTGACCGCCGAGGAGCGAGACCGGCTCCTCAAGCTCGAGGAGAAGCTGCACGAGCGGGTGGTGGGCCAGGACGAGGCGGTCTCCGCGGTCAGCGCTGCGGTGCGCCTGTCGCGGGCCGGACTCAAGGAAGGCCACCGCCCGATCGCCACGTTCCTGTTCCTTGGGCCGACCGGGGTTGGGAAGACCGAGCTTGCCAAGACCCTCGCCTGGGCCGTGTTCGGCGATGAGGAGGCGATGGTCCGCCTCGACATGAGCGAGTACACGGAGCGCCATACAGTGTCCCGTCTCGTCGGCGCCCCGCCGGGATACGTGGGGTACGAGGAGGGAGGGCAGCTCACGGAGCGAGTGCGGCGCCGTCCGTACAGTGTGATCCTCCTCGACGAAATCGAGAAGGCCCACCCCGAGGTGCACAACATCCTCCTCCAGGTGTTCGACGACGGGCGGCTCACCGACGGGAAGGGTCGAGTAGTGGACTTCGCGAACACGGTCCTTATCGCCACGAGCAACATCGGGAGCGACCTCATCCAACACAACCTCGCGAGGTCATCCGAGCAGCGGCTCGACTACAAGGAGCTGCGAGAGAAACTGAAGAGCGAATTGCGGCGACACTTCCGTCCGGAGTTCCTGAACCGGATTGACGATGTAATCGTGTTCCATGCTCTTAGCCAGGACCAGATCCGGGACATCGTCGGACTTCAACTTGAGCGCGTTCGGCGCGTGGCCAAGGGCCAAGGGGTGAGCCTCGATTTCGACCCCGCGCTCGTGGACCATCTGGCCGAGGTTGGCTACCAGCCCGAGTTCGGCGCCCGCGAGCTGAAGCGTCGGATCCGGGCTGAGGTGGAGAACGCCTTGGCCAACGCCCTACTCCGGGGCGAGATCTCCGAAGGAGACAACATCTACGTTCGGTACGATCCGGATGGATGTGTGACCCGCTTTGACAGGGTCACTGCCTCTCCCTCCGTAGGAAACGCAAGCGGTCGGAGCGACGAGTAGGGCGCGCACAGACAGGCTGGCAGCCCGTGTGCCAGTAGCCCGCTGCGCCTTCGGCCATCTGTCTGCCGACAGGCAGGTGCCCGACGGCTCTCACCGCAGAGCACGCAGAGAACGCGGAGAACAGCCGGTCAACCGAAAAACCTGCCACAAAGGACACGAAGAGGAACAACAGCCACGAATTCTGGGGTTGGGAACCCTCAAGCCCTTTGTGTTCTTCGTGCCCACCTTCGTGCCC
>CAYSZC010000132.1:0-3692 GCA_964435345.1 uncultured Thermotogaceae bacterium | reverse complement strand
GGTGACGGGTGAGGTTCCGCTGGTTGCTCCCGTCGGCGTTCATCACGTAGATCTCGAAGTTCCCATCACGATGTGACGTGAAGGCAATCTTCGTGCCGTCGGGCGACCAGGCAGGATCCCAGTCGTGATCAGGATGACGGGTGAGGTTCCGCTGGTTGCTCCCGTTGGCGTTCATCACGTAGATCTCGAAGTTCCCATCACGATTTGACACGAAGGCGATCTTCGTGCCATCGGGCGACCAGGCAGGATCCCCGTCGGTCGCAGGGTGATCGGTGAGCTTCCGCGGGTTGCTCCCGTCGGCGTTCATCACGTAGATCTCCACGTTCCCATCACGGTCTGACGCGAAGGCAATCTGCCCCGCAGCCCGCCCACCTGCGGTCTTGAAGGAGGCCCCAGACCCGGTGGTCGTACCGGCGCTGTTGGTGGCCACGACCCGGAAGTGGTAGGTGGTATTGGGGGAGAGCCCGGTTAGGTTGGCCAACACCGGGACGTCGCTCGTCCCGGCCGGGATGGACCGGACAGGGGTCTTGTTCCCGTACGTGGTTGATGTGCCCCACTCGAAGTGCGCCGAGGTCCCCAATCCATTGGGATTGACCGTGGCATTGAGCGTGGCCGAGGTCGCCGTCACGTTCGTCGCGGTACGTGTCTCTACCGTCGGCGCTTGAACCGACGGGACCGCCACCACTCTGACCGCGGCTTTGTCCTCTGCCCAGTATGGATTCCCCAAACGCGCGCTCAAGACTCTCGCTGTTACTTCAAAGGAACCTGATGCCACCTCGCTGGCACGGAATAAACCGGTCTGATCGATAGAACCTCCTCCGCTGGCTTTCCACCTGACGGAGGATGTTGAGAGAGCTTGTCCCTCTCTTGTGGAAACCTGTGCTCTGAACTGCATGCTTTCACCTGGTTTCAGACTGGCTTGAGAGGGCTCAACAACGACCTGCAGTGATGGCGGCTCAGCTCCGACCTGAATACTGTCCCCAGCAGCCGCAATGTTGTAGATCACCGTGGCCACTGCTAGATCCACGGTGCCCGCCAACCGCCACCACAACCCCCCCACTACCTCAGCGATCCACTTGAGCAAACCGCGGACACCCTCGTTCTTGACACTCATCATCACGCCTGTAAACTCTTCGGAGAAGACATCTCCCAAGACCTGTTTGATGAGCGCATCGTCCAACATCGCCTCTGACAGTGGCCACGGCAAGCTCTCACCTCGCATCGCTCTATAGAGGTAGTCTGCAATAGCCATCCTGAAACCGTCTTCAAGGTTCACGTGGATGAACGTAGTTCCACCCGTGCCGTAGAAAGTGCACACAAGGGTCTTGTTCTCCCCAGGAGCGACGAAACCGGTGTTCTCCTGCATGAATCCGAACAATGCATCGCCTTGGGCCTCCACTCTGATGAACTGAAGGCCGGCGCTGGAGACCGTGATCTGATACCAAGCACCCTGCGCAAGACCCAAGACTCCACGGGGTGACGACAAGAGGATCTCGGTGACCAGATGCCCATCTGCGTTGATCCTCGCGTGCCGCACCTCGGGGATTAGGGCGATGTTGAGGTCTCCCTCCCATCTCAGCCAGGCAAGCGCGAAGGTGCTCAGGCGATCGACCTCAGTCCAGATGATGCGTCCATCTTGGGATAGTTCGCCCCCAGGGAGACCTCGTATGTTATCGGCCAGAACCCACTCTCCATCTTTCCAGTACAAGAGCATCGCAAATCGCGGATCGACGTTGGGAGGCAACACGAACTCCAGACGATAGCTGAGTCCAGTCTCACCTGGCGTAAGTAGCTTCCCCAACTGAGCAAGGTGTGCAGGGGAAACGGAGAGCGTATACGCTGCATCCAATCTAATAGGTCGCTCGGGTGGTTGCGAGGGCACTGGGTTATGTCGAACCGTCAACCTGAACGTACCTTCGTTCGGTGCGGATGGAACAATCACTCTTAGCCCAGTTCCGGTGTCAAATTCTGTCCCTTGCGCCGCGGCGAAGTTATGTTCTAGGATTACTTCGTGTGGCTGCAAGACGATAACACCTATGGCGGTTGTCCCCGTCTTACCCCTGGCGTCAGTTACACTCAACTGACCCGTGAACTCGCCGGGGGTGGCAAAAACCTGGGTTACGGTGGACCCGCTGGATGTCCTTCCACCGCCGAAATCCCATATGTAGGCAACAATGTCATCGCCATCATGATCATACGATCCTGAAGCGTCAAAGAGCACCTCCAGGGGAGCTCCCCCGGACGTTGCGCTAGCTCTGATCACTGCAACCGGCGGGGTGCTGGGACTCAACGGCTCGCGTAACCACATACGCCCGCCAAGCCACAGGAGCGGGATCGCTACCAGAATGAGAATACCGACCAAAAACCTTGCCCGCTTCCAGCCCGCCTGCCTCGCCCTCATGTCCCCCTCCTCTCTCCTCAACTCGCCTGCTTCCCTTACCTCCCCCGGCACACCCGGCCCGCGATCTCTCTGGCCACCGCCCGGGCGATGTCCTGGGGGCTTGTCCCGAACCGGAACCCGAAAATCTCGATCCCCGCCACGTTCACCGTGATCTCGTACATTGCGCCGTCCCTCCCCGGCTCCTCCCCTTACCGGCCCCCTGAGGGGACTTCCACTCTCCCTAGCAGTAGTCCCTCCTCCTCCGGGATCTCCTGCCCGTCTTCCTTCAGAGCTAAGAGATGGCTCTCAATCGCTTCCCGCACGTTCTCCAGCGCTTCTTCCACCGTCTCCCCCTGGGAGAGACAGCCCGGAAGAGCCGGGACCTCTACCCAATAGCCTCCCTCCTCCGCTTTCCGAACCATGACCGTGTACTCCACATCACCCCCTTACCTCCCCCGGCACACCCGGCCCGCGATCTCCTTGGCCACGGCGCGGGCGATGTCCTGCTCCCGCATTCAGCTCACCTTTCCGGCGATGCAATCGCCAGGAATAGTACGGCGATCCAGCCGAAGATGATCCCCAGGAGGAGCCAGAGCCCGCGGCTCTTTCCCTTACGACCGGCCATGGAGTAGCAGATGATCAAAGGCAGTAGGGACCACAGGAGCCCGATCAGCACCAGTGTGAGCAGTATGCCTTCCATTCTCACCACCTCTTCCCTCGAAGCTTCAGATCTACCTTCCGACGATCTGCATGTACAGAACAACCGCCACCGCGACCACCGCGGTGGCCACCTCCATGAACGTCGGCATGTCTGGTAGTGGGATACACAGGTCTTTCGTGATGCAAATCACCGGAACTTCGTAGGGGATAACAATCCCTCCCGCCCTCGCCAGGTCCCGAGTCATGGCCAGACCGTCTGAGGTCGCGCGGAGGAGCTTGATATGAACCAGGTCCACGACGTTGAAGCCGTAGCTCAGGAAGCGCTCGATGATCGCCGTCTCGGCGGCGGGATCGGGGATCGGCCTCGGGATTCTGGTGATGACCGTCTCCGGAATGACCACGGCCACAGTAGGACACGCCTGAGACAGCCCCAAATAGCCACCCAGGACTCCAACCGCGAGCATCAGCACCCCTGCGCGCCTGGTCATCCTGCCCCCCCTTGGACCCAACGCCTTGCGATGCGTGGACTAAAACCTTGGTGCACTGTACAGTGATTGGGCACTGCTTGTCAACACCAGCGGCCTTTCTCACCGCAGAGTACGCCGAGGCCGCAGAGAAAACCCTGAGCACCTGTTTACCGTATCCGGAATCC
>CAYSZC010000131.1:0-3709 GCA_964435345.1 uncultured Thermotogaceae bacterium | reverse complement strand
CCGTAGTGCCACATCGCCTCCTCGTAAGGTGGTTATTGCCTTCTGCCCTACGTTCTTCCCGAACCAGGTTTCAAAGTCGGGTCAGAAGGGCAACCCGTGTCTTCATGGCCTCAGGTTCGTCGCGGGCGACGGGTCCCCTCAATGCTGAGGTGGAGGAAGAACTCCCGGTTGCCGGCCGGGCCGAGGAGGGGTGAGGGGACCATACCCCGCACCGTCCAACCCAGTTCGTCCCGCGCGAACGCGGTGATCGCCGCTACGACTTCCTCATGCACCGCCGGGTCGCGCACCACGCCGCGCGGCGCGGCCTTCCGCCCGGCCTCGAACTGGGGTTTCACCAGGGCGATCACGTCCCCGGAGGGCTTCACGATCCCGCGCAAGGGGGGCAAGATGAGCCGCAGGGAGATGAACGCCACGTCCACCGTGGCCAGGTCCACCGGCTCGCCGATGTCCTCGGGCCGTAGGAACCGGGCGTTCAGGCGCTCCTTCACCACGATCCGCGGGTCCTGTCGGAGCTTCCAGTCGAGTTGGCCGCGGCCGACGTCTACCGCGTACACCCGCGCCGCGCCGTGCTGGAGGAGGCAGTCTGTAAACCCGCCAGCGGACGCCCCGACATCGAGGCACACCCTGCCTGTGGGGTCAACCTGGAACGCGGCGAGCGCGGCCTCGAGCTTCTCCCCGCCGCGGGACACATAGCGGGGAGGGGCGGACACCTCGATCGCGGCGTCCAACGGGACTTGGATCCCTGGCTTATCGAGGAGCGTCCCCTCCACCCGCACCCGGCCGGCGCGGATCAGGGCTTGGGCCTGCGCTCGCGAACCGGCGTGTCCCCGCTCGAAGAGGAGAACGTCGAGCCGCTCCTTACACGCCTTCATCCCCTCCCGACGACGGCCTGCCGGGCCACCGTCGCGTTGAACATCTCGAGCCCGTCGGCGAGGACCGCGCACGCCCGGCGCAGGTTCGCCGCCTTGAGCACGTACGCGGCGCGGGCCTCGTCGGTCCCCAGCCCGGGCGTCGCGTAGAACCCGGATCCCGGGGCGAGCATCACTGTCTCCGGTCCCGGATAGTCGGTGAGCATCCAGCGAATGAACGCCTCGGCGTCGTCCACCGGAAGGCCCATCATCACGTAGAACGCCCCTTCCGGCGCCCGGAACGTGACCCCCGGGATCCCGTGGAGTTCCTGGCAGAACAGGTCGCGGCGCGCCCGGTACTCCCCGATCATCTCCGCCACGACCCGCTTGTGGTCGGGATCGGCCATGAACGTCACGAGAGCCAGTTGCTCGAACGTGGGGGCGGAGAGGCGGATCGTGGCGCACTTGAGCACCGCCGCCATCACGTCTCGGTTGTGGGACACGAGCGCCCCAATCCGGGCCCCGCACGCGGACAGCCGCTTCGAGACCGAATCCACCAGGATCGCCCGGTCGCGAACCTCCGGGAACGTGAGGACGCTCGTGTGCTCCCCGTCGTACACGAACTCCCGGTACACCTCGTCGGAGATGATGAACAGATCGTGCTTGATGGCGATCTCGACGAGCATCGCCATCTCCCGCGGCGTGTACACGACCCCGGTCGGATTCCCGGGATGGGAAAACAGGATCGCCTTCGTCCGCGGGCCGATCAGGGCCTCGATCTCCTGGCGTGGCGGGAGGTGGAACCCGTCCTCTCTGGAGGTCGTAATGGGCGCGATCTCGACGTTGGTGAGGCGGGAGTAGCCGAGGTAGTTGGGGTAGAACGGCTCCGGAACGAGCACCTCGTCACCCGGATCGCAGGCGATGGTGAGGGCGAACGTGATCCCCTCCGACCCGCCGATCGTGATGAGGATCTCGTCCTTGGTCACAGGGAGATCGCAATCCCCGTAGTACTTCACCAGAGCCTCGATCGCCGCCGGGATTCCCTGGGACGGCGCGTAGTCGAGGACCTCGACCTGCGCCTCCCGCACCCCGCGCATGAATGCCTCCGGGGTCGGGATGTCGGGCTGGCCGATGTTCAGGTGGTACACCTTCTTTCCCCGTCGCTTCGCCTCGACGGCAAGCGGATGCAGACGCCGGATCGGCGAAGCGGGGGCGGACGCGCTGCGCGCGGAGAGCTTAGGCATAGTCGAGAACCCACACCTCCTTCTTGGCGGGGAGAACGTCAGGGGTGATCTTCACCTCGGACTTCTCGACGCGCTTTGTGGGGAGGCCGGCCTCGTCCAGAAACTCGTCCACCGGCCGGATCAGCCACTCCTTCACGGCGTCGGTGCGGTAGTGCATCGGGATGACCACGCGAAGCCGTGGGAGGGACCGCACCACCTCGCTCGCCTCCTTGGCACCGATCGTGAAGTGTCCCCCCACCGGGAGGAGGGCCACCTCCACGTCTTGGAGCGGGCGAAGCTGCTCGGCGTTCAACGTGTGGCCGAGGTCGCCGAAGTGGGCCAGGGTCACCCCGTCCACCGCGAACCGGAAGATGACGTCCTGGCCTCGGTCGCGGCCGCCTTTTTGATCGTGGAACGCGGAGATCCCGCGGAACGAGATCCCTCGCACCGTCCGCTCCCCGAGCCCCCGCACTACCTCGGGCGATCCCTTGACTCGCCCCACCGCGTTGTGATCGAAGTGATCGTGGGACACGGTCACGATGTGGGCCGGCCCTTCGGGGGCCTTGTACGGGACTTTCTCCTCGTAGGGATCGGTGAGGATCACCGTGCCATCGCTCGCCTCGATGCGGAAGCAGGCATGGCCCATCCATTTGAGCTTCACCCTGCACCTCCTCGCGTAGGCTACTCTATCCGAGCGAGGCAGGCGCCGGCAACCGGGCGAGCGCCCGGTTGAGGAGATGCGCGACGAGGTCGTCGTAGCACATCCCGACGGTGCGGGCGGCGCGGGGGAAGGTGGACATCTCGGTGAGGCCGGGGAGGGTGTTCAGTTCGAGGAGGTAGGGCGTGCCGTCCGGGGCGAGGCGGATGTCGGCCCGGGAGAAGTCCCGGCATCCGAGGGCCTCGTGGGCCTCCCGGGCCACCTCCTGAGCCCGCGCGTACTCTGCGGGGCCGATCTCCGCCGGGCACACGAACCCGCACTCCCCCGGCGTGTACTTCGCCCCCCAGTCGAACAGATCCCCCCGCAGCCGCAGTTCCACGAGGGGCAGGGTGTCCACCGTGCCGTTCCGTTCCAGCACGGAGGCGGTGACCTCGCGGCCGGGGATGAACCGCTCGACGAGGAACTCCCCGTATTGGGTCGCCAGCCCGTCGCTGGCCCGCTCAAACTCGCCCCGTTCGCGGACGAGGTACACCCCTACGCTCGATCCCTCCCGTCGCGGCTTGACGACGAGCGGATAGCCCAGATCCTCCGCCCGGATTCGGAACGCCCCCAGATCGCCACCCGTGTAGTGCATCCAATCGGGAACGGGGAGACCCTTCCCCTGGAACGCTTTGCGGGACTCCACCTTGTCCATCGCCAGGGCCGAGGCGAGTGGCCCCGAACCCACGTAGGGTTTGCCCATCAGATCAAGGAGGAGCTGGACGGTTCCGTCCTCGCCTGCACCCCCGTGGAGGATGTCGAACACGACCGCGAACGGGGCGAGGCGCTGCGGCAGTCCGTCGAAGGTTTCGATCTCGACGAGCTCGGCGTCCCACCCGCGCCGGACGAGGGCGGCGCGAACGCCGCGCCCGGAGCGGAGCGAGATCTCCCGCTCGGCGGAGGTCCCGCCACACAGCACGGCGACCCGCGGTTTGGCCATC
>CAYSZC010000130.1:0-3725 GCA_964435345.1 uncultured Thermotogaceae bacterium | reverse complement strand
GTGGGCCGCCCCGCCTCGCCTGCTTGTCCCGCCGACCGGGAACCGGGACGAGGCCCTGGCCGCGCTCGGGGCGTATCGTCCCACGCTCGGGAGGCGCCCGCCTCTCGGCCAAGCCCTCGCCCTCCTCCCCGGCGGTTTCGCCCGCACCGTGGTCCTCACGGACGACCCTCCCCCGGACCCCGGCGTCGAGGTCGTGGCATTGAGCCCGGTGGAGAACGTCGCGATCGTCGCGTTCGCGGTCCGCCCGACCCCCGACGGGGGGGGGTACGAGGCCCTGGTACGGGTCCGCAACGACGCCGCTCGCTTCCGCGACGTGCAGGTTGCGCTCCACACCGGGGTCTGGACATACCTCGGGTCGCGGCTGCTCTCACCTGGGTCCGAGGACGCGTTCGTGTTCCATCTCAGCGCGGTGGGCACTACGTTCCGGGCCGAGCTCCTGCCCAACGATGACTTCCCGTGGGACAACGCGCGCTACTTCGCCGTGGAAGGCGCGGCCGCGGTCCGCGTGCGGTGGATTGGGGAAGAGGACCGCTACCTGTGGGCGGCGCTCCAGGCAGCGACGCCGGTGGAACGGACCGCCGCGCCCCCGTGGGACCTCACGGTGGCGGTGCGGGCCGATCTGCCCACGGTCCCGGCCGGGCCTGTCCTCCTCGTGGGGACAAGCTCCCCGGAGGCCGTGCTTACCGATCCCGTGCCGGCGGGGCCGATCCGCGGCGAGATCTCGCCCCTCACCCGCCACGTCGTCCCCGAGGGTCTGCGCGCGGACGCGGTGCGCCCTGCGTCCCTGCCCTCTGACGCCGTCGTGGACCTGTGGGCCGGGCCCCAGCCGGCCCTCGTCCATTGGGAGGGAGGCGACGGGCGGCGGGTCCTGGTCACGCTGGATTTGGCGCGGTCCAACCTGCCCGTGGCGGTGGACTTCCCGATCCTCCTCCGGAACGCCCTCTCCTGGCTCCTCCCGCTTCGCCCCCGCCCGACCCTCACCGTCGGCGAGGCGGCCCCTATTCCGCCCGGGATGGAGGCGCCGGCCGGAGCCGCGGTTGAAGGGGTGTGGATACCGGACCGCCCCGGCCTGTACGAGCTGCGCGGCGAAGGCCGGCGGGAGTTCCTTGCCGTGAACGTGCCGTACGACGAGTCGCTCCCCGCGGGGACCGCGTCGCGGCCGGGGGCGATCCTTGGTCGGGCCCTCGCCGACCTTGCGGCCTGGCCGTGGATCGCGATCGGGGCGTTCCTGCTCCTCGTTGTCGAGTGGACTGTCGCCCGGCGGAGGGCGACGTGATGCGATTCCTCGTCCCGTGGGCTCTGATCGGGCTTCTGCCGGCCCTGGCCATACTTGTCCTCTCCTTGCGCCGGCGAAGCCTCCTCGGCCGGGCGCTGACCTTGGCCCTGCTCTCCCTCGCCCTGGCCGGGCCGGAGATCGGGCTGCGCCAGACTCAGGAGACGGTCGTGTTCCTCGTGGACCGTTCGACGAGCGTCGGCGAGGAGGCGACGCAGGCGCTGGGCGAGCTCTCGGCGCCGGTGGTGTCTCGGGGGGGAGAGGTCGGGGTGATCGCGTTCGCCGAGACATCCCAGGTTGCGCGCTGGCCCGGGGTGGGCGAGGCCCCGGGCGGGCAATCGCTCCCGCCCTACGGGACAGACATCGGGACGGCGGTGGACCTCGCGCTCGCCCTCGCGCCGACCGGGCCGACCCAAATCGTCCTTCTCTCCGACGGCCGGGCGACCTCCGGGGACGCCCTCGCCGCGTCGGCCCGAGCCCGGGCCCACGGGATACCGATTCACGTCTATCCGGTGGGGCGGGCCGACCTCGTGCGGGTGGCCGAGTTGGTCGGTCCCCGGGAGGCCCCGCTCGGCACGGTCAAGCTCGACGCGACGATCGAGGCAACTCGCCCGACGCCAGCCACGGTCCACCTGTTCCGGGGGGCCGAGGCGATCCGCTCCCTGTCCGTGGACCTTCCCGTGGGGCGAACCCGACTGACGTTTGCCGACGAGCCCCCCGCCGTGGGGTTCCAGACCTACCGCGTGGAAGTAAGGGTCGCGGGGGACCGCATCCCCGAGAACAACGCCCTCGACTGGGGCGTCTCCGTGGGCGATCCCGCCGGGATCGTGGTCGTGGGGCCGCGCCCGAGCGCGGTGGACGATCTTCTCGCCACGGCCGGGCTGCGCTTCGTGCGCCGCACCCTCCTCGCCCCGGCGGACCTCGGCGGCGTGGGGCTCGTCATCCTCGACGACCACCCGCTCGGTTTGATTGGCCCCCGGACGCTCACCGCGCTGCGGTCCTACGTGGCCGGCGGAGGGGGCCTGCTCGTGGTCCAGGGCCGCCAGGCCGTGACCGGGTACCTCGGGCCGGTGGAGGAGATCCTTCCGGTAACGTACGCCGTGCCGGAGCGGCTCCAGGAGCCGACCGCGGCGGTGGTGTTCGTGCTCGACCGGTCGGCGTCCATGGCCGGCCGGGCCCGGGGCGTGATGAAGCTAGACCTCCTGAAGGAGGCGGCCGCGGCAGCGGTGGAGGCGATGCCGTGGGAGGATACCGTGGGCGCGGTCGCGTTCGACCGCTACCCCCACTGGCTGGTCTGGCCCGGGCCCGTGTCCGAGGTCCGCGGGCCGTTGTTCGAGGCCCTGCGTGGGCTCACCCCGAGCGGGGGGACCGACGTGTTCCCCGCCCTCGAGCAGGCGGTCAAGGCCCTCGCGCAGATCGAGGCCCGGGTGCGCCACGCGATGGTCATCTCCGACGGGAAGACCGTCCGCGATGAGCAGATCTTCGCCTGGCTGCGCGAGGAACTCTCCCGGTCCCGGATCGGCGTGACGGCGATCGCGATCGGCGCCGACGCGGATATGGACATCCTCCGCGAGCTGTCCGACCTCGGCGGGGGGCGGATCTACGTCCTCGCCGACGTGGCTGAGCTCCGGCCCGTGCTCGTCCAGGAAACGGAGCGCGTGTCCCGCCCGCGGTTCGTGGAGCGGGAGACCGAAGTCCTGCCCGGCCCGGCGGCCCGGACGTTCCCCCTGTCCGGGGAGCTTCCCCCGCTTCACGGGTACACACTGACGTTCCCGAAACCCACAGCGGAGGTGGCGTTCCTCTCCCCGGCGGCCGACCCCCTTCTTGCCACGTGGCGGCTCGGCCTCGGGCAGGTGGCGGTGCTCAACGCCGACCTGTCCGGGATCTGGACCCGGGACTGGCTCGCCGCGCCGCAGCTCGGGGAGCTGTGGGGAACCCTGCTTGGGCGCCTGTGGGGCGAGCGGCAGCTCGTGCGCGTGGAGTGGGAAGTGGAGGGGCAGAACCTACGCCTCGGCGTGGAGGCGACTCTGGACGGGCGATGGGCCAACGGACTGGAGTTCGCGGGAGATCTCGTGGGGCGGGGGAAATTGTGGCCCGTGACCTTCAGCCAGGTTGCTCCGGGCCGGTACGAGGCGTCCCTTGCCGCGCCCGGGCCGGGCGCGTACAGCCTCACCGTGAGCGAGCCCTCCGGGCGGCACGGGGGCACGTTCGCCGTAACGCTCCCCTATGCGGCAGAACTCGCCGCGTTCGGCCCGGACCTGGAGGCCCTGCGCCAGATCGCCCGCATCTCCGGCGGCGAGGTCGTGCGCGATGAGATCCTCCCGCCTCCGCCGGGTACCGGGCGCGACTGGGTTCCCATCGCCCGAGCCCTCCTGTGGGCCGCGGCGTGCGCGTTCGTTCTTGACCTAGCGCTGCGCAAGCTCCTCGTGTAGCCAGTAGCCTGCCCTGACCC
>CAYSZC010000129.1:0-3745 GCA_964435345.1 uncultured Thermotogaceae bacterium | reverse complement strand
CCGCCCAAGTAGATCGGGCTCCCCGACATGCCTTGGGCGACCCCACCCGAACGGGTGATCGCTGGCCCGAACGCGCGGACGATGATGAAGTCGTTTCGGTCCCCGGCCTCGTCGAGGACGTCCACCACCTCGACCTCGAACCGGGAGATCTCTGTGCCCGCGACCACGGTGAGCCCGTACCCCGTCATCCCCGGCCTGATCTCGGAAAGCGGGATGATGTCCGCCCCGAGGGCGAGCACTCCCGCACACGCGACCGCGAACAGCCCAAGTCTCTTCATACCGCTACCTCCTTGGCGAGCGCCACCGCCTGGGCAGCGCCGTCTTCCATCGTGCGCACCGGGGCCAGGCCGGCCTGGGAGAGGACCTTCCTCCCCGCCGCCTCGTTCGTCCCGACAAGCCGGATCACCACCGGCAACGGGAGGTCCGCCGTGGCCTCGACCACGCCCTGGGCCACCTCGTCGCAGCGCGTGATGCCTCCGAACACGTTCACGAACAGCACCTTCGCCCGGCCATCGCGGACGATGAGATCCACGCCCTTGCGTACCCGCTCCGCCCGTGCGCCCCCCCCGATGTCGAGGAAGTTCGCCGGTTGCCCGCCGGCCTGGGCCACCAGGTCGAGCGTGGCCATCACCAGGCCGGCCCCGTTCCCGAGGATCCCGATGTCTCCGCTGAGCCGCACGTAGCTCATCCCCACCGCGCGGGCATCGGCCTCGAGCGGGTCCACCACCGCGTCGGCCAGGCCCGCGAACTGGTCCCCGGGCCGATGATCGTCGTCAATGATGATCTTCGCGTCAAGCGCGAGGAGCCCGTGCCCCGCCTCCGCGAGCGGGTTGATCTCGGCGAGGTTCGCCTCGTAGCGCGTGAAGACCTGGTAGAGCTTCGCCGCTACTTCGGCGAGGGGCCGGCGGAGGTCTGGCGGGGCGAGCGACACGAGGTGGCGCAGTCGGAACGAGAGCGCGCCCTCGAGCGGCGGGATGTGGACCTGGCGGATCGCCTGTGGCTCGGTGCGGGCGACCTCCTCGATGTCCACCCCACCCCGCGGGGAGTAGATCATCACCGGGGTACGGGTCCGGCGGTCCAGGGTGACGGCAAGGTAGTGCTCCGATCGCGCGTGGGCGGCCTCGACCACGAGGACTTCGTTGACCGACAGGCCTTTCAGCTCCGATCCAAGCATCTCCGAAGCGATCTTCCGGGCCTCGTCCGGATCGCGGGCCATTCGGATGCCTCCCGCCTTCCCCCGGCCGCCCACCGCCACCTGGGCCTTGAGCACCACGGGGCCTCCCACGGAGAGGGCCGCGGCCCGTGCCGCTTCCGGGGTTCTCGCCACCCCGCCCCGGGGGACCGGGATCCCCGCCTGCTCCAAGATGCTCCGCCCTTGCCATTCCAGAAGCCGCAACGATGCCCCCTTTTGGAGGAAGAGTACCCCCGGCCTTTGGCCAGGGCCAGAGACAGATGGCCCTTTGTTGCGGGGCAAGTGCCGTTCATTGGCGGGTTTTTCCCCATTGGGATACACTTGCGGCGATGGCCGTGACCCACGATTCGAGCTACGACGTAGACAAGATCCAGGTGTTGGAGGACATCGAGGCGGTCCGCAAGCGGCCCGGCATGTACATCGGTTCCACCGGTCCCGACGGACTCCTCCAGATGATCTACGAGGTCGTGGACAACTCCGTGGACGAGGCGTTGGCCGGAGTGTGCACGACGATTGACATCCTCATCCACGAGGACAAGCGGATCACCGTCCGCGACAACGGGCGGGGGATCCCGGTGGGTCTCCACCCGGAGACCGGGACGAGCACGGTCGAACTCGTGCTCACGACCCTCCACGCCGGCGGGAAGTTCGACAACAGCGGATACAAGATGTCGGGCGGCCTCCACGGGGTTGGCGTGTCCGCGGTGAACGCCTTGTCCGAGCACCTCGTGGTGGAGGTGCGATGGCGGGACGGCAAGGTCTACCACCAAGAGTTTCGCCAGGGGAAGAAGACCAGCGAGCTCGCGGCCGTGGGCGAGGCCACGGACACCGGGACCCAGATCACGTTCCTGCCTGACCGGGAGATCTTCGGCGAGATCCACTATAACTTCTCTAAGCTGAGCCACCGGCTGCAGGAGCTGGCCTACCTCAACTCCGGGCTCGCGATCCGCCTCGACAACCACGTGACCGGCGTCAAGCGGACGTTCCACGCCGAGGGCGGGATCGCCGCGTTCGTGAAGGAGTTGGCCACGGGGAAGGACCTCCTCCACGAGGCGCCGATCTACCTCGCCGACGATCGGGGAACCCAGGCCGTGGAGATCGCGATGCTCTTCACCGACGCGATGGAGGAAGAGGTCTTTACGTTCGCCAACAACATCAACACCCGCGAGGGGGGCACCCACCTCACCGGGTTCCGCGCCGCGCTGACGAAGGTCCTGAACGACTACGCGCGGGAGAAGCGGATCCTGCGCCAAGAAGACGACGCCCTGCCTGGGGAGGCGATCCGCGAGGGCTTGGTGGCGATCGTGTCCGTGAAGCT
Source organism: uncultured Thermotogaceae bacterium (assembly GCA_964435345.1). GTDB lineage: Bacteria > Bipolaricaulota > Bipolaricaulia > Bipolaricaulales > Bipolaricaulaceae > Bipolaricaulis. The sequence continues at coordinate 1,235 of CAYSZC010000129.1, read as the reverse complement.
CCAGCAGCCGGAGTTCGAGGGGCAGACCAAGGCCAAGCTGGGCAGCCCGGGGATCCGTGGGTTCGTGGAGGAGGTGGTGCGGGAGCAGCTGGGGCAGTACCTCTCCAAGAACGGTGGCGTGGGGCGGACGATCGTCGAGAACTCGCTCTCCGCGCACCGGGCACGGTTGGCGGCGGCCAAGGCGCGGAAGCTCGTGCGCCGGAAGGGGGCCCTGTTCGGGGGAGGCCTCCCGGGGAAGCTGGCGGACTGCACGAGCAACTCCCCGGAGGAGTCGGAGGTGTTCATCGTCGAGGGCGACTCCGCGGGCGGATCAGCCAAACAGGGTCGGGATCGCGCGTTCCAGGCGATCCTTCCCCTTCGCGGCAAGGTCCTGAACGTGGAGAAAGCTCGGCTAGGAAAACTGCTCGACAACACCGAGCTCCGGGCGATCATCACCGCGCTGGGGACAGGGATCCGGGACCAGTTCAACCTAGATGAGCTGCGGTACCACAAGGTGATCATCATGGCCGACGCCGACGTGGACGGGTCCCACATCCGCACCCTGCTCCTGACCTTCTTCTTCCGGAACCTCCGCCCCCTCATCGAGCGGGGCCACGTGTACATCGCCAAGGCCCCCCTCTACCTCGCCCAGCGCGGACAGACCCGGAAGTATCTCTACTCCGATGAAGAGCTGCAGGCTCTACAAGCGGATGGAAACGGGAAATACGCCGTGCGGCGGTTCAAGGGTCTCGGGGAGATGAACCCCGCGGAGCTGTGGGAGACCACGATGAACCCGGAGGCCCGGACCCTTTGCCAGGTCACGGTTCGCGACGCGCTCGAGGCCGACGAAGTGTTCACCACCCTTATGGGCACAGATGTCGCGCGGCGGCGGGACTTCATCCGCGAGAACGCCCATCGGGTGGCGGCATTGGACATCTGACGGTTGCATCCCCGGGCTTGGCGGGGAGAATTGCGTGGGGCCGTAGCTCAATTGGGAGAGCGCTAGCATGGCATGCTAGAGGTCACGGGTTCAACTCCCGTCGGCTCCACCACCCGATTGGCGAATGCCTCACTATCTATCGCGAATCTGGGGCTGGACCCAATGGTCGAAGCAGGAGACAACTTCGGCGCGGCCACCTTCAAGGAGGGCTGCGCACGGATCGTCAACCATCACCATGACTTCGCGCCTTCGCGTGAATCGGGATGGGCTCGCGCGAAGCCGCGAAGGGCGCGAAGGCGGGGAGAGGGAATGATCG
>CAYSZC010000128.1:0-3791 GCA_964435345.1 uncultured Thermotogaceae bacterium | reverse complement strand
CGGTTTCGATGGTCTTCCAGGACGTCTACCTATTCAACGATACGATCGTCAACAATATCCGCATCGGGAAAAAGGACGCGACGATGGCGGAAGTCATCGCCGTGGCGAAAAAGGCGCGCTGCCACGAGTTTATCGCTAGACTCCCCAACGGGTACGAGACCATGGTCGGCGAGGGCGGCTCCACCCTGTCGGGCGGCGAAAAGCAGCGCATCTCTATCGCCCGAGCGATCCTGAAAGACGCGCCGATCGTGCTGCTGGACGAGGCGACCGCCTCGCTCGATCCTGAAAACGAATTGTACATCCAGGAGGCGATAGACGGACTGGTGAAAGAGAAAACGGTTGTCGTGATCGCGCACCGGCTGAATACCGTCGTTCACGCCGACAAGATCGTCGTTCTGGAAGGTGGCTCGATCGCTGAAGAGGGGACGCATGACGAGTTGATGCGCGCCGAAGGGCTATACCGGCGCATGTGGGACGAACAGCAGCAAGTACGAAGTTGGAAGTTCGGGGCAGCGCAGCCCGTTGCCAAGGTGCAAGGAAGAATAGAGCGTGAGGAACCATCATGAAGAACTCGAGTGCATGCAGGAGAAGCGAGCAGCAGAAGGCGCTCCTCGCCCGTGCCCTGGCCCAGAAAGCAGACGTCCCTCTGCGCGATGAACCGACCTCAAACCCGGATAAAGGCGTCAACTCGAAGTGATGGGCATAATAAAGAATCTCGTAATGGAGAGGAGGCCTCGGCAGTAATGGCAATCCACGACCTCAATATGGCATCGAGATACGCCGATAAGGTGGTCATGCTGAACGGGGGAGGATTCTCGATGCCGGCGAACCAGCACAGGTCCTCACCCAAGAGAATATAAGGAGCGTCTACGGTGTGGAAGCCATTGTCAGAAAGAACTGCACATCATACCACTAGCGCCCGTTGTGGCTACGGGTGATAGATAGCCTAGAAAGGAGGGAAGGATGCGCGTCTTAGTTATTTACGACACAGTCTACGGCTCGACCGCGCAGATCGCATCATGGATCGGAGAGCGGCTGGAGGGATTCAAGGACGTTACGGTCACGGTATCCAAGGTCTCAGAGCACCCCGATCCGGCGAACTACGATGCGGTGATCATCGGGAGCCCCATCTATCGAAAAGACCAGATACTGGAAAGTGTCAAGAACTTTGTCGTTGAAAATAAAGAAACGCTGGCCAAGAAGAAAGTCGGGCTCTTCATAGTGGCGCTTGACACCGCCGGCGCCTATTTGCGCGGAAAGCCGCACGGCGGGCTGGAGCATCTACGGGAGTTCGCCGCCCTCTTCAGTGCGCCGCCGGTCTACGGCAAGGTGCTCGGCGGCGAACAGATCCCCACCCGGTTAAGCGCCGAGGATCGAGACAGTTTGCTCAATTTCTACCGCCAGGTGATGGATCTCGGCGAGATCCCCTATCGTTATAGCATGGATAAGCCGAAGGTTTGGGAGTACGCTACGCGGTTCTACAGGTATGCAAACCGCTGAGGCAGCTTGACCATGTTGAGCAGCACCTTGCACTCACTCCACCAAGCCCTCATCAAAATGGAAGATCGGCCTGGGTATATCTCTCGCCACGTAGTTGCTTGAAGCGGGGATCGGCTTTAGATATACTCAAGATATGCTCTGGCCCAAGAGTTCAAAGTTGGGTCAGAAGGCGGCCACGGCGGGCTAGAGGAGTAGTCGGCGATTGGATCCTGTCCCGGGTTGGCACGAGCCCGCGCTGATTTGGCTTTGCGCGATCTGCGCTGTGCCCTCAGGGCGCTGCCTCGCCGGAAGCTGCTACGAGACGTACCGATCCACTGAGACTGGAATCGGGACCGTGCCGGTCATGTAGGCGTCGAAGAACGCGTGGACTTCCGGACCGGCGACCTCGGCAAGGCAGGCGCGAAGGTCGGCGGGCGTGGCGGACGTGCCGCGGAACTTCTCGGCGAACCGCCTCAACCCACTGGCCATGGCTTCCTCTCCGATGGTGTGCTCCAGGAGAAGAAACACGCAACCGCCCTTCCTCTCACGCAGGTCTTCCGAGTACGGCATGGTGAGGGTGCAGTCGAACAGCGCCGTTCCGTAAGCCTCGGCCGCCTTCGCCCGCGGCAGGTAGCTCTCGACGAGGGACCTGCACAGGGCGTCTTCGCCGAAGATGTGTCGTTCAGCGACGAGGCTCGCGTAACCAGCCAGACCTTCTCCACAACCGGGCCGGGTGACATCGAGCCGAATGCCCAGGCCCCACCACAGGTGGGCGATCTCGTGAGAAAGCACAGGAAAAGCCCAGTCGAGCCCATCGGCGCCGATCCGCCCCGCGATGACCAGGCCTTCCCGGGCGCAGTTCCCGGTGGCGCTTCCCGGTGGGCAGGCCACCGCAAGGTGGGGAAACGGGCACGGCCCCCACAGGGACGCGTACAGGGACAGGATCTCCTCGGCTACAGCAAGCACTCGTTCCGGGCAGATCCCGTGGGGCGTCAGAGCGGCCAAGGTCATCTCGCCCGCTCTGCGGTTGGCGAATTCTCCCTCACCGGCGACGAACGCGAAATCAACGGAACAGGCAGGAGACGTGTCCCAGAGACAGCTCGTCGTCCCCGCCGTCCCGATACAGCTTGCGGTTGTGGCCTGTGCAGAGACCACCTGGAGACGGCCGGGGAGCTCCGCGTTGACCCGGAACCTAGCCCCATCGCGCATGTCGAGACTGAACAGGGGACGCCAGAGCGTGTTTACGTTGAATTCATACCAACGGCGCCCTGCTTCTGTGGTCCGACAACCGAGCGTGTAGTTGCCCCGGTAACGAGCGCGGATCTTCACTTCCGTTCCCGCTGCGACGTGCTGGGGCAGGCGGGCGATGCGGAGGATCGCGCCCGACTGAGCATGCGGGATTGCGTTCCCGTCGAGGGCGATCTCCTGAATCGCGAAGCCCGGGTGGAGGAGAAAGGGGATCTCGGACGCGGCAGCGGTTGCCGCGGCATGCACCACGGTCTCGACCTCGAGCTGTCCCGCTTCATTCACGGAAGCGTTCAGCTGCTCGGCTGTCGGCCGCAGGACGCCGCGTTCGAGGCGCTCTAGGCTCGCGATCAGCTCACCCACTGCTCACCTCCGCACCCTCGGCGAGAACTTAGGCGGACTGCGGGGGGCGCTTGTAGGGATCCACGAGCTCGGCGTCCACGCCGATGCTCTCCAGCCAGCCCAAGGCCCACTCCTGGGCCAGGCGCTCGCGGAACTCGTGCCACCGCTTTTGCTCCTCGGGGGACCGCCCGAGCACGTCGCGGAAGCGGCGGAACGCGCCCCGCCCATCCAGGGCGACCTCCAACAGGTCCCGGTGGTGGGCGTCCGCCACCGTCTCCACAAACCGCTCCATGTGCTCGTAGGCTTCGCCCGATGGGATGAACGGAATGTTCACCCACCGCCCCTCCTCGCCCTCCTCCACTTCCTTGGCCAGGGCGGCCGTCTCCCGCATCCACGCGGGGGCGTCCTCGTCGGGGTCCTCCGCGCCGTCTAGGAACTCGAGGGGAAGCACCGCCACCTCACCCGTCTCCATGTTCAGGTAGTACTCGTTGTAGTCGCGGGAGGAGTCCTCCAACGCAAACAGGAGCGCATCCCATTCCACCTGCAGCTTACGAGGCTGTGCCATCGTCCCTCCCTCGGTCCGGCCGGATGGGGCTTGCCCGTAGCGTACAGCGGCTGCGCGCCGCAGGCAACGGCGCCGGCCCGGGGACGAGGGGTTGACAACTGTTGGCGTGAGCTGTATAGTACAGGCATGAGCAGAAAGAAGCTGTCAACCTGGGCCGCAG
>CAYSZC010000127.1:0-3806 GCA_964435345.1 uncultured Thermotogaceae bacterium | reverse complement strand
GCGCTGCGGCGAGGAGACGAAGCGTCTCCTCAAGGAGATCGTGGATTCGGGCGAGCCGCCGGGGATTCTCGCCTACTCCAGCGGAAAACCCGTAGGGTGGTGTGCGGTCGGGCCGCGGGAGGCGTATGTGCGCCTCACGGCTTCCCCGAAGTACAGAAAGATCTTCGCCCCGGTGGACGACGAGCCCGTGTGGTCGGTGGTGTGCTTCTACGTGCGGCCCGGATACCGGCGGCAGGGGACCACCGTGCCGCTCCTCAAGGCGGCGGTGGCGTTCGCCGCGGCGCGCGGGGCGCGGATCGTCGAGGGATACCCCGTGGACAAGGGCAAGCTCCCTTCGCCGTCGGCGTGGACCGGGCCGGTGGGCACGTTCCGGAAGGCCGGGTTCGTGGAGGTCGCCCGCCGTGACTCGGTACGCCCGATCCTGCGCTTCTATCTCGCTTAGCAGCTCACGCATCACACATCACCGATCACAGCATGGGCAGCGGGGATCCGATCTTGTCCGCGCCTGCCTATCGGCAGACAGGTAGGCGAAGGCCCAGCGGGCTATCCGCACCCAAGCTGCTAGCCGGTAGAGTCCCAGCGCGCCGCCAAGTCGGGGGCCCCGATCAGGTGAACAGTCCATCCTTCGGGCCTTTTTCTCGGATCTCTACTCCCAGGGCAGGACCTCGATCTCCCTGAACCCCGCGAAGTCGCGCTTGTTCGCGGTGTAAATGCCCCTTACGCCATGTTGGACCATCAGGGCCACGATCACTGCGTCGAACACATCCTGCCGTTTGGTTCGGTAGCGAGAGAGGATCCGGCTAAGATGCTCCCAGGTCTCCTCATCCGGGTAGAAGATCCGAAACCCCTGCCGATATGCGTCCACCTCGCGCCAGGCTTCTTTGGGCGGAAGAGGGGTCCGGACGCGCGCCGGATCTGTGAGAACGGCGAAGAAATCGAGGAGCACCGGGAAGCATAGGCAAGCGTTCTCTGGTTCCGAGGCTGCCCGGCCGCGGATGGCGAGGGCCTGGGTGTGGAGCGGCGAACCCGTGTCCGCGGCGTAGACAAGGATGTTCGAGTCCAGCGTGTACATCAGCCCGACACCTTTCGGTCGAGCCGCTCCTCGTAGACGTCGGTGCGCCTCACGGGTTCCTTCACCCCGAGGTCGAACGTCCGGAACGACGGTTGCTGGGAGGTGCGACGCCGGACATACTCCGAGATCGCTTCCATGACCAGACGGTTGAGAGGTCTCCCGGTACGTCTGCTCAGGTCGCGCAAGCGTTCCAGGGTTGCTTCGCCCTCAGTGGGAACATACACGTTGAGCTGCCTTCGCTCGGCTATTCCGATCACCTGGCACCAAACCTACCACATAGCTACTGTGTAGTCAATAGTCTAAACCACGAAGAAACGAGAGCCGGGCATTGCAAGCGCCAGATCTGAAACCCACCTGCTTCGCCCAGAAGGACCTCCTCAGTCCTTCGCAACACCAGACTGGGAAGAAGGGTGGAGAGCTTCATCTCTGGCTTCGCCACGGGCTCGACGAGGAGCTTCCGGTTCTGGACCTCGGTCTGCATCGCATCACCTTCCTCGGCGTATCTACAACGAGTAGACCTCCGGCGCGGGTGCTGGCAAACGGATACCGGTTTACCTTGCGTCTACCATGTCTAGCCACCCAGTTCCCCGGTGCCGCCGCAGTTTGGGCAGGAGTGTTCCCCGAGCCCGCGGCACCGAGAGCAATTGGAGAAACCGGTAAGGACGTTCCCCGTCTTCCCGGTGCCGTTGCAGCGCTTGCAGCGGATGGTCCCCTTCCCCTGACACGTAGGACATCGCTTCGCCACGGTCAACCCCCCTTTACCCCAAGTACTTCATCTCACCGCCGAGAACGCCGAGATCGCAGAGAGAAGGAATCGCCGAGAGAAACCGTATCTCCACGAAGTGATCGCGCTTCTCAGGATCGGATCAAATCGGGACTCAGAAGGACCTCTGCGCCACCTCTGCTCCCTCCGCGGTCTCTGCGGTGAGATCGGGTTGTTGGAACCTTCGTGGCTTGGTGGTCGCGCGGTTGGCGCAATGTCTGGGTTCATAGTTTCCACTTGGCTCCCGGACTCTTAGAGCCTCAAATAAAGGCCGCCCGTGAAGTAGGCAGTGAGCGGCGCCACGGCAAGCCTCACGTCCAGAAACGGGAGCACGCGCAGCCACGCGCCGATCGTCACGCTCAAGGGAACGAACCCGAACTCCGCCACCAGCTTCAGGTTCGGCAAGAGGTCGAAGTCGGCGATGGCGTAGGGATGAAGATACCACCCGCCCATGACGGCCCCAACAGCCGCGCCGCCGTGGACTGTGAGACCTGCCCCCATCCTCATGCTCGCCACCGCGCCGCTTCGCACGTAGCCGAACTCGATCCCTGCTCTAGTTTCTACAAAGCTGAGCCCAAACGGTATCCCCAGGTCAAGACCCCCTCCAAGCGGCAGGCGGAGCTGGGCGTGGCCGCTGTAAGTCATGTACGCCGGAGGCAGGCCGGGTTGGACAGCGTACGACATGGCCATCCCGACCTGGAACCAGTTGCTGATCCCGTACGCCAGGCTGACGCTGGCGGCCCGGAAGTTCGGCGCTGCGAGTGGCAATCCCATGCCTACGCCGATCTGCCATTCACCTCCGCGTAACGTGTAGGCGCCGATCGGTAACGTGTAAGCGCCGATCGTCGGTATAGGAGTCGCCGCTGCCATCTCCTTGGCGACGCTCCTCCGTAACTCGCACAGCACAGTCGTGCAGTTCTCTGGGGCCGGATGGCTCTCCCCTACCTTCTTGCCCCCATAGAACTGATCCCCGGGGCAGTCCTTCAAGTTGCTGTCGGTACCCTTGATCCAGAAGTCCCTGTGCCCTGCGATCGTGAAAGCTCGTCCGTAATGGAGTCTGACGTCGGGCTGACTACCCATGGGGTCAACGCCATTCCGGAGAAACATCCATGCGATCAGGTGTGTCGCAGCACGGAGGGCTGCTCCCGCCGGCATCTCCCGGTAAAAACAGCTATCGCATTCCCCCCGGGGGCCCCGCGGATTCCCTGTAGGTACGAACGCAATCCCCACATAACCTCTGTTGTAGCCGGCCGTGTGGGCACCCTCAATGCTCAGGAGCCGACCGTCCTTCTCTCTGAACCCCCCGGCTCTTCCTTCATACACCCGTCCGCTGGGGAAGATCAGGTAGTGGTACCCGATGTCTGGCCAGCGACGTTCGTCTCTGTGGAACCGCCAGACACCCTCGACAACAGCGCGCTCCCTCGCCCGGATCTCTCCCACACGGTTGCAGTCAACAACCCACGGGGCCGGGCAATGGAGAGAAACACCCCTGATTGGATGGAAGGCCGTCTCCGGGTCTGACCGCCAATCGGTGCCAGGCCAAGGATGTCCGGGAGCGTTAGAAGGCAGCCAATTTGCCCTGGACACATACTCGATCCCTCGTGCGGCGAGATAGTCCCGAAGCTGCTCTTTCGGAGTCGCGCCGAGAGCCCCCTGCCATGACGCCACAGCGAGAAGGAGTACGGCGAAGCCGACAACCCAAGAAGCGGTTGTTATCCGCCCTGGTGTGTTCCGCACGCCTCTTAGCGGTAATGGGTACGACTTGACGCCACGACACGACACGGGTATCCGCACAACTACCTCCCCCGGCACTGCCCGCTCAGCCGGGCGGCGATCTCCTGGGCCACGGCGCGGGTGCTGGCAAACGGATACCAGTTTACCGTACGTCTACCATGTCTAGCAGCCGGTGTGGGAATACGGGACCTGGGCTTCCGATGAGCGGGACTCCCCCCTCACCCCAACCCTCTCCCG
>CAYSZC010000126.1:0-3863 GCA_964435345.1 uncultured Thermotogaceae bacterium | reverse complement strand
TCTGGCGACGCACCCGGGAGCGAACCACCCATCGCAACTTGCGGGTATCATCCAGCGACTCCCACATCGGTCAGGAGGCGTGATGGACCAGCGCAAAGTAGCGGAACTGATGGAGAAGCACGGGGTCCCCGGGCGGGACGCGTACGATCTTCCGACGAGCCCGCACCGGTTCCCGGACGGCGCTCAGTACCGGATGGAGATCTCCGGGATCGAGCGGCCGGAGGTCCTGGAAGCGACCGTGGACGAGGCGCGGAAGCGGAAGATCCCGGTGCACCGGATGATCTCGGCGGTGATGGGGGCGACTCTGCTCACCCGCAGCGAACTGAAGGAGTTCGCCCAGATCGCGGCGGAGGCGAAGGTCGAGGTAATCCTCACCCCCGGGCCCCGCTCCGGTTGGGACACGGGTCGGCAGCTCGTCACGCCGGAGGGGGGGCTGTCCGGCCTGCGGTTCCGGGGCTCGGACCAGCTTCGGTACGTGATCGCCGACATCCTGCGCGCGGTAGAGGTCGGGTTCCGCGGGTTCCTCGTCCTCGACGAGGGACTGCTGTGGCTCCTTGCCCAGATGAGGGCGAAGGGCGACCTGCCCAAGGACGTGGTGTTCAAGGTCTCGATCTTCGCCGGGCACGGGAACGCGGCCGGGGCCAAGGTTCTGGAGCAGCTCGGGGCGAACACGTTCAACCCGGTGGCCGACCTGGACCTGCCGGAGCTGGCCTCGATCCGTAAGAGCGTCCGCATCCCGATGGACCTTCACATCTTCCTCACCGACTCGTTCGGCGGGTTCAACCGGTTCTACGACGGCCCGGAGATGGTGCGGGTGTGCGCGCCGTGCTACTTCAAGCTCGAGCCGGGCCCGGCGTGCGTGGTCGGGCCGGGGGCGCTGTACAAGCCGTGGGTGCCGGGCAAGACCCTCGCCGACTGGGGGCGGGAGAAGGTCAAGCACGCGGAGATCATCCACGAGCTCGTTCAGGCATCGTTGCCCGGCGCCAAACTGTCCGATTGGGGCCCGACGGACCTCGCCCTGCCCAAGCCGTAGGGTGGGGACGATGACGTTTGCCGAGCTCGTTGCTCTGATTCAAGCCGAGGACATCCGCTGGGTGGACCTGCGGGCGACGGACCTGTTGGGTCGGCTGCGGTGCCTCACCCTCCTCGCCAGCGAACTGTCCCCGGCAACGCTGGAGAATGGGGTGGGGGCGGCGGCCGCCCACTACGGCCTCGGCGAGATCGGAGAGGGGGACTTGGTGCTCCTCCCCGACCTCGCCACGGCCCGCGTGGACCCGACCCGCGATCCCCCGTCCGTCGTGATCCTGTGCGACCTCGCCCGTCCGGGCGAGGGCCCGCATCCCCTTGCCCCACGGACCGTGGCCAAGTCCGCCGAGGCGTTTCTCTCCAGCGCAGGAATCGCCGACGAGTCCCAGTTCGGTGTAGAGCTGGAGTTCTACCTGTTCGACGCCGTGTGGGCCGAGGATACGCCGCTCTCGCAGCAGGTGGAGGTCGTTCCCTTGGGGATGACGGGGCCGAAGGCCGTGCCCGGCCCCAGGAGCGGCTATCACGCCGGCGGGCCGGAGGACCGCGGCCGCGGGCTGCGCCAGCGGGCGGTGGAGGTCCTTGGCCGGTGGGGGATCCCGGTGCGGTATCACCACCACGAGGGCGGCTCGCTCGGACAGATGGAAATCGAGCTCGGGCCGGGGCGACTCCTCGACGCCGCGGACTGGACTACCCTCGCCGCAGACCTCGTCTCCCGCCTCGCCGCCGACGAGGGCCTCGTCGCCTGTTTCCTGCCCAAGCCGATGCACAAGCAGGCCGGGAACGGCCTCCACTTCCACCAGAACCTCGTGGCGAAGGGGCAGAACCTGTTCGCCGGGGAGCAGGATCTCTCCGAGACCGCGCTCCACTACGTGGGGGGCGTACTCACCCACGGCCGGGCGTTGTCTGCCCTCGTCTCCCCGTCCACGAACTCGTATCGCCGGCTCGGCCCGGGGTTCGAGGCCCCGGTCCACCTCGCGTTCGGGCGCGCCAATCGCGCCGCGGCGGTGCGCATCCCGGGGTACATCACCGACCCCGCTCAGGCTCGGATCGAGTACCGTCCGCCCGACCCGACCTGCAACCCGTACCTTGCCCTCGCGGCTTGCTTGATGGCCGGGGTGGACGGGATCCGGCGGGGGATTGACCCGGTGGCCAAGGGGTGGGGGCCGTTCGCGGGGAACCTCGACGACCGGAGGGGGAAGAGAGGGCGGATCGCCTCGCTCCCCGCAAGCCTGGTCGAGGCCCTCGACGCCCTCGAACGGGACCGCGACTTCCTCACCCTGGGCGGGGTGTTCCCCGAAGAGATGATCGAACTGTGGCTCCAGGCGAAGCGGGCGGAGGCGCGGGAGGTGGCCGCTCGGCCCCATCCGTACGAGTTCCTCCTCTACGGACACGGGTGAACGCATTCCGCCAAGCCGGGCTCGCGCTGGGGCGGTTCCCGCCCGGGCCGACGTGCACGATCACGGACGTACCGGGGATCCGAGTTGGTCACCGCACCGTCGCGCGCGGGGAAGGGCAGGCGGCGGTGCGCACCGGGGTCACGGCCATCGTCCCTCCGGGAGATCCCTACGCTGAACCGTTGCCGGCCGGGGCGTTCGTCCTTCACGGCCACGGCAAGGCCACGGGACTGTGGCAGGTACTGCACTTAGGGGAGATCGAGACCCCGATCCTCCTCACGAACACCCTTGCCGTCCCCCGCTGCGCCGATGCCCTCCTCACGTGGACCCTCGCCCGGCACCCCGAGGCACGATCCGTGAACCCAGTCGTGTTGGAGTGCAACGACGGAAGGCTCTCCGCGATCGAGACCCGGCCGGTGACCGAGGACGATGCCCTGGCCGCGCTCGATGCCGCAGGCGAGGCAGTGGAAGAAGGTTGCGTGGGGGCAGGCACGGGGATGGTGGCGTTCGGGTTCAAGTCCGGCGTCGGCACAGCGTCTCGCGTTGCGGCGTTCACCGTGGGCGCTCTCGCCCTCCCCAACATGGGCCGCCGGGAGGATTTTCGCCCCCCTCTCCCACTCTCACCTGGGGGCAGCGAGCGAACCAAGACCCCCGCAACGGGGGTGGGGCGGGAAGCAGAGGATGCGGGGTCGCTGATCGTGATCCTTGCCACCGATGCTCCGCTCCTTCCCGAGCAGCTCTCCCGGCTGGCGCGGAGGGCCGCCCTCGGCGCCGCTCGCACCGGGGCTCCGGCCGACACGGGCAGCGGGGACTTCTTCGTCGCCTTCTCCACCGGGTGGCGGATCCACCGCGGGCAGGATCGCATCCAAGTGGGGCTCATCCCCGATCGCTCCAAGCTCATGGGAGATCTCTACCGGGCCACGTCCGAAGCCGCCGAGGAAGCGGTGTTTTCCGCTCTCTTCGCCGCCACGCCGGTCGTCGGCCGCGACGGCCTCTGTGTCCCTACCATGCCCCGGGCTTAAGTCCCGCAACGTCCGGAAGTCAAACCTCCGTCCACGTCGCTGCGCGGCGCGGGCTCCGACTCCGGCAAGAAAGCGAGTGGCATTTCTTGACATCTAGCCAGTTGGCGGCGCACCATGGCGCCGGTGATGACCGTGAAGAAAAAAGTGGGAACGGTCCTAGACGATGCGCTACTCCAGCAGGCCAAGCTTCTCGCGGACCGCGACAACATCCGCCTATCCCAGGTGATCGAGGAGGCCCTTCGCCACCATCTCCAGCGCAAGCAGGGGACAGGGCGGGTAGCGCGCTCCCGCGGGATCCTGCGGGCCCCGCCAGGGGTGGTTCGCGCCATCATGGAGGAGGAAGAGGACTTCCTTGACAGCTAGCAGCCTGTGTGCGAATAGCCCGCTGAGCCTTCGGCTACGCGGACAAGATCGGATCCCC
>CAYSZC010000125.1:0-3869 GCA_964435345.1 uncultured Thermotogaceae bacterium | reverse complement strand
CTAGCCGCTGGGGTGGGATTGGCCGCCTGAGACTCCGACGTCGGGGACAAGCCCCGACGCTACAGCAAGTCTGCGCTGCCAGACCGCTGTGCTCGTTGACGAGGGATCGGCCCTACCTCATCTCCTGATCGCGGACCACGGTCAACGGGCTACGGGTCACGAGGCGGTAAGCACCCGCACCAGGTTCGTCGTCCCCGGCTCGTGAAACGGGAGGCCAGCGGTGAACACGACGCGGTCGCCGGGGGCGACGACCCCGGCCTCTCGCGCCGCGGCGAGGGAAGCGGAAATCAGGCCCTCCACATCCTGGGCCGCAGGGATCACCCGCGGGAGCACGCCCCACACCAAACCCAACCTCCGAGCGACGTCCTCGTGAGGCGTGGTGGCCACCACCGGCACGCGCGGCCGGTATGCCGCCACGAGCCGGGCGGTCCACCCGGACACGGTGGCGCACACGATCGCCCTCGCCCCGATCTCGCACGCCGCCCGGTGCGCGGCGTGGGCGATCGCGGCCGACACCTCGCCCACGAGCTCGGGGCCGAGCCCGGGGACGCGGATCGGGACGTCGCTCTCTTCCGCGGCCCGCGCCGCACGGTCCATCGCCCGCACCGCCTCCACGGGATGCTTCCCCATCGCTGTTTCCTCGGACAGCATCACCGCGTCCGCCCCGTCCCACACCGCGGTGGTCACGTCCGCGACCTCGGCCCGCGTCGGGACCGGGGACTCGACCATGGACTTGAGCATCTGGGTCGCCACGATCACCGGCTTGGCATGGGCGTTGCACAGGTCCACGAGCTGTCGCTGGACGAGGGGCACCTGGTACAGGTCCACCTCGACCCCGAGGTCGCCCCGGGCGACCATCGCCCCGTCGGAGGCGGCCACGATCTCCCCCATCCGCCGCACCGCCTCGGCGAGCTCGACCTTGGCGAGGATCCACGTGCCCGTCCCCAGAATCTCCCTCGCCTCGGCCACGTCCTCGGGCCGCTGCACGAACGACAGGGCCACGCAGTCGAACCCCATCTCCTGCACCTGGGCGAGGGACTCCCGGTCGAACGGGGTCAGGGTGGGGAGGGCGAGGGCCACCCCGGGGATGTTCACCCCTTTCCCACTCTGGAGGACGCCTCCGCGGATCACCCGACAGCGCACGCCCCCATCGGCCGAGCCGAGCACCGCCAGTTCGAGGGTGCCGTCGGCAAGAAGAATCCTCACCCCACACGGAAGGTCCGCCACGGCCTGGGGATGAGAGAGGGGTATCCCCCCCTCGCCGAGGATCACCTCGTCCCCCACGGAGAGCACCACCGGTCGTGGCAACACGGCGCGCACCTTGGGGCCGCGCGTATCGAGGAGAAGGGTCACCTCCCGACGGACGGACGCCGCCGCGGCCCGGGCGAGCCGGGCGAGGGCGGCGTGGTCGCCGTGGTCTCCATAAGAGCTGTTGACACGGACCACGTCCACCCCGGCCTCGATCATCGCGGCGAGGGTTCCCTCGCCCCGCGAACTCGGCCCGAGCGTAGCCACGATCTTCGTTCGCTTCATCGGGAACACGAGCTTAGCGCTGGCCGTGGGTCAAGGCCAGTTGCTACCGAGGGGGAAAGCGGTTATCTTTGCCCCAGACATGGGCCCAACCCTTGGGCGCGAACACCGCCTCCGCCGCCGGCGGGATATTGCGCGGGTGTTTAAACAAGGCCAACGTATGGAAGCTCCCCTGTTCTCGTTTCGCGTCCTGCGAAAGGAGGACCCCGCGCCGCGGCTCCTCGTGGTCGCCGGGCGGCGCCTGGGGGGGGCCGTGGAGCGGAACCGCGTGAAGCGGGCGGTGCGCGAGGGGTTCCGCCTGAACAAAGAGCTGTTCGCCCACTTGGACGCGGTGGTCGTCCCTCGCCCGGCAACAACCCGGCTGCGCCCAGGGGAGATCAGCGAACGGCTCGTGGACGAGTTCCGGGAGGTGAGTCATGGCCAAGGAGACCCTCCTCACGAAAGAGGGGTTTGAGCGGAAGAAGGCCGAGCTCGAGAAGGTCGAGCGCAGACTGTATCACGAGATCCCGCAGCGGCTGAAGGAGGCGAAGGAGCACGGCGGCGGGGACGTCCGGGAGAACAGAGAGTACCTGTACCTCAAACAGGAACAGGAGATGATCGAAGCCGAGGCTTACGCGCTGCGCGAGCTCCTGGAGACAGCGCGCATCATGACGGAAGACGATTTCCGTGCCGATCAGATCGGGATCGGCACCCGGGCAATGCTGGAGGATGTGGAGACAGGCCACGTGGGAACCTACACCCTCGTTCCCCCGGCAGAGGTGGACCTCCTCCAGAACCGGATCGGGATTGACTCCCCGGTCGGGCTGGCCCTGCAAACACATGGGAAGGGGAAGACGATTTCCGTCCAGGCGCAAACAAAGCGCATCCGGTACAAGATCCTGGGGATCGAGCGGCGCTGATCGGGGCCGTGCGACCGAGAACGAGATGACGGGGAGGACCGACATGGCCGTGAACGTGCCGAGCCGATCCGGGGGGGATGCCCGTGGCCGAGGCTGACCTCCAGGCCTCGCGCCGGGAGAAGCTCTCCCGCCTCCGCGCCCAGGGCATCGAGCCCTACCCGTACGCTTACTCCCGCACCCACACTGTGAAAGAGGTGCAGGCCGCCTTCGGAAACCTTTCCCCCAACCAGCGCACCGGGGCGCGGGTCGCCCTGGCCGGGCGGCTCACCGCCCTGCGGCGGATGGGGAAGGCCGCGTTCGCCAACCTCCTCGACCGGTCGGGCCGAATCCAACTCTACTCCTCCACGAACGCGCTCGGGCCGGAGGCCTACGAACGGTTCGCCTCTGGCCTCGACCTCGGGGACATCGTAGGGATGGCCGGGGAACCGTTCACCACCAAGACCGGGGAGCTGACCGTGGACGTTCGCGAGTTCACCCTTCTCTCCAAGTCGCTGCGCCCCCTCCCCGAGAAGTGGCACGGCCTCAAGGACGTGGAAACGCGGTACCGGCAGCGGGCCCTCGATCTCATCGCGAACGAGGACGCCCGACGCCTCGTCCAGAAGCGGGCGGAGATCTTCCGCACCTGTCGCTCCTTCCTCGACGCCCGGGGTTTCATCGAGGTGGAAACCCCGATCTTCCAGGCCATTCCCGGCGGGGCCACCGCCCGCCCGTTCGTCACTCGCCACAACGTGCTCGACCGTGACCTCTACCTGCGGGTGGCCCCGGAGCTCTACCTGAAGCGCCTCCTCGTGGGGGGCCTGGAGAAGGTGTACGAACTCGGGCGGAACTTCCGGAACGAGGGCATCTCCTCCGAGCACAACCCGGAGTTCACCGCGCTCGAGGCCTACGAAGCGTACGCCGACTACGAGGCGGCGATGGAGCTGGCCGAGGGGCTGGTCGAGGCGTGCGCGCTCGCCGTGGCCGGGAAGACGCGCCTGGAGTACCAAGGCCGGGAGGTGGATTTTGCCCGGCCGTGGCGGCGGGCCTCGCTCCTCGAGCTCGTGGCGGAGGGGAGCGGCTGCGACGTGGAACGGCCCCTTCCTGAACTCCTACGGGAGCTAGACCGCAAGGAGATCCCGGTGCCGAGGCCCCTGCGCACGGGCCCCAAGGGGAAGGTGATCGAGCACCTCCTCGAGACGAAGGTCCAGGAGAACTTGTGGAACCCAACGTTCGTCCTGGACTTCCCGCTCGACATCTCGCCCTTGGCCAAGCGCAAGCGGGGCCGGGACGACCTTGTAGAGCGGTTCGAGCTCTACATCACCGGCCGCGAGATCGCCAACGCGTTCTCCGAGCTGAACGACCCGGACGACCAGCGGGAGAGGTTCGCGATGCAAGAGGCGTTGCGCGCGTCCGGGGACGAAGAGGCCCAGCCCATTGACGAGGACTTCGTGCGGGATCTCG
>CAYSZC010000124.1:0-3881 GCA_964435345.1 uncultured Thermotogaceae bacterium | reverse complement strand
CAGGTTCGAGTCAAAAGGCAGGGAGTCAACAACCTGCGACTTGCGACTTTTGACTCTCCTGATGCCCAGACCGCCAAGATCCTTGGTCCTCGAGGCGCCGACGGCATTGTCACTGGAGCGGCTGCACTACGGGGAGGGGACGGACGGGAAACCGCCGTTCCGGGCGCTGCAAGAGCTGGGGTACGATCTACCCCAAGAGTTCGCGCTCTTCCCGCCCCTCGTGCTCGATCGGATCAGTGCCGACTGCTCAGGGGTGGTAACGATCTTTTGGCCCACTACAAGCTACGGATGATGCAGATGGCGTCGTACATACTCCACGTCCTCTGTGGGAAGGAGGAACGGCTCGGGAGGAGCGAGCCCCCTCCGCAAGGCAATCGTGCGGTAGGGGAAGCGCCGGGCAAGGAGCAGCCAGCTCAGCGCGAGGTCGTTGTACCGGTTGCGGACGATGTCCCGCTCCTCGTCGGCCCGGGCGAGGCGATTCTGGGCCTGGCGGATCGCCTCGAGTCGCTCGCGGGGCAGGCCCCGGTAAATACCGTGCAAGACGGCCTCGACATCGAGGTCGGCCTCGGCCAGGGCCCGCGGGCCCACCGCTCCCCGCAGGACGGTCACGGCCTCCCGCAGGCGGGGGCGCCCCTCCGCGACGTACCCGGCCCGCTCGAGCTCGGCGTGCATCCCGGCGAGGGCGTCCACCCGCTCGGCCATGGCCTTCTCCAGTTCCTTCCACGCCGCGTCCACCTTGGCCAGCCCCCCGACGAGCCTCCGGTTCCACCGCCGCCACAGGAGGACGAGGGTCGCGCCGATGACGAAGGCGAGGATGACGAAGAAGCCGGCCGGGCTCATCGAATCACCAACTCCGCCCTCCGCCTCCGCCCATCCCCCCGCCGGAGAACCCGCGCCCGCCGAATCCGGAACCGCCCTTCCACCCTCCCCCGCTCTGGGCCGAGCGCGGCGCCGCGGTGGCCGCGCTGTACGCGCTGTGCTGGAGCGTCAAGAGGCGCATCCCGAACCAGTACGGGGCGAACGTGGGGAACCGGCCCTCGTACCAGTCCGGGGCCTTGGCCAGAAGCCCGTCGAACTTATTCGTCCACAGCTCGGTCAGCCCGAGCGCCATCGCGTAGGGGAGAAGCGCGTCGAAGTGGCGTTCCCGAGCCGCGAACTCGATCCGGTCCACCTCGGCGCGGCGGATGTACTCGACGAGCCCCAGCACCTGGCGTAGGGCCAGGGTCCCCTTTCCGGTGCGCTTGGGCATGACCGGGGCGAACGCGAGCACGATCAGCCCAGAGACGCCGATCGCCAGACCGAGGTAGAGGGACTGGGTGAAGTACCCCAAGAATCCGGCGAGGACGATCGTCCCGATGCCGATCCCGTAGTACAGGCCGCGCACCCGATCGGGGTTCCCCACGTAGTGCCCGGCCTCGGTGAGGCCCATATAGAGGCGCGTCGAAAGGCCGGGCATCTTCTCGTACAGCTTGTACTTCATGTCTGAGACCTTCCGCGCCTCGGCCTTGCCGAGGAGGGCTTCTCGCAGGGCCTGCTCGTACGAACTGAGGGGTTCCTTGCTCTCGGTGGCGACAAGTTCGAAGTCGTGGGGCTCGCGGGCCTTGTCGTCCGCCCACACCTCGCGGATCTTGAGCCAGCCCTTCGTGGCCAGGGACAGGATCCCTGCCGCGAAGTCCCGTGGATCCACGCGGTTGTCGAGGAGCACCCCGGCCTCGGCCGGGCCGATCCCTTCCGGGGCCTTGAACTCCGGGGCCACCGTCTCTACCTTGGGGTCGCGCCCCCGTTTCCACCACAGGACGAACATCCCGACGAAGACGAGGCCTGGGATCCCCGCGTACAGGTTGTCCTGGAGGAACCACAGGAACCCCTGCCACACCCCCGGGAGGGACACCGCTCCCTCCGGGATCCGCACCGCGACTGTGATCCCCTCCCGGGCCCGGAGGCCCTCTGCCTCTCCCGCGAGGATGCCCTTCTCCCACCCCAACTCCAACGGGTCGGTGGACCCGTACGGCCCGCGGAACCCCAGGGCCCGCACGTCGGTGGGGCTGATCGCAGGGGGGAACCTGATCTCCACCCGCGCGCGGGCAATGGGCATCGCCCAGTCGGTCCCGATCGCGTTCCAGTAAAGCTCGACCTCCCCGTCGTAGGCCCGCAGGGCCCGCGCCACCCGGTACCGGATCGTGTACAGCACATCGCCGCGCACGGTGCGGTCCGGGTCGCCGATCTTGAGAACGAGGTTTGCCCCTTCGGTGTACTGCCGGTAGGGCACCGAACCGCCAGCGGCGAGAACGTCATCTACCGTGACCCGCAGCCGGTACCGCTCCCCGGTGGGCAGCCGGTACGAGATCGGGATCTCGCGGAAGATTCCGTGCCGAGGGACGCCGAAGAACACCCGAATCTCCTCGGTCACCGCGACCGCCCCGTCCTCCCGGATCTCGGCCCGGACGAGGTAGTCACGGATCTCCTGTCCAACGCCGAGGGTGGAGACAAGAAGCGCGAGGACAACGACAATCCGCTTCATCGGCTGAAGTCCACTTTCGGCGGCTCCCCCATCGCTTCCGAGGGGAGCATGTAGAACTCCCGCTCCCCGATGCGGAACACGTTCGCGATCAGGTTCTGGGGGAACACCTTGATCGCCGTGTTCAGGTCGCGCACCACCGCGTTGTAGTAGCGACGGGAGCGGGCGATCTCCTCCTCCACTCCTTCCAGCGACTTCTGGAGGGACATGAAGTTCTCGTTGGCTTTCAGTTGAGGATAGTTCTCCGCCACGGCGAACAGCGACTTGAGGGTTCCGGCGAGCACGTTGTCGGCCTCCCCCTGCTCCTTGGGGGTGCGGGCCCGCATCGAGGCCGATCGGGCCTCGGTCACCTGTTGGAACACCTCCCGCTCGTGGGTGGCGAAGCCCTTGACCGTCTCCACGAGGTTCGGGATGAGGTCGAACCGCTTGCGGAGCAGGGTGTCCACCCCGCGCCATGCCTCCTCGGCCCGCACGCCCAGGCGCACCAGCTTGTTGTAGACGGCTACCACCCACAAAAACAGGAGGACGAAGGCCCCCAGTATGATCCATCCAATCATGGCTACCTCCTCAGAGTGCATTCTAGTCGAACCGCCCCTGCCCGGCGAATCGTGGCCGTGTCGGTCGGGAGCAGCTAGACTTGGAAACGATGAAACTCTACCTGGACACAGCGAACGTGGCGGAGATCCGCGAGCTTTCGTGGCTCGTGGATGGGGTGACCACGAACCCGTCCCTTGTGGCGCGGGAGAAGCGTCCGTTCGCCGAGGTTCTGCGCGAGATCTGCGCGATCGTCCGCGGCCCGGTGTCGGCCGAGGTCACGGCCCTCGATACCGATGGGATGATTCGCGAAGCGCGGGAGCTGGCCAAGATCGCCCCCAACGTGGTGGTCAAGATCCCGATCGCCGAAGCCGGGATGAAGGCCGTACAGGTTCTCGCGAAGGAGGGCGTTCGCACCAACGTGACCCTCGTCTTCTCGGCGAACCAGGCGCTGCTCGCCGCCAAGTGCGGGGCCACCTACGTGTCCCCGTTCGTGGGGCGGATTGACGACGCTGGCGGAGACGGGATGGCGCTCGTGGCCGAGATCCTCCCCGTCTACCGGGCCTACGGATTCTCGACCGAGGTCATCGTGGCGAGCGTGCGCCACCCCGGGCACGTGCTCCAGGCGGCACTCCTCGGGGCGCACATCGCCACCGTGCCCTACGACGTGCTGAAGAAGATGTTCGGCCATCCCCTCACCGACGCCGGGATCGCCCGGTTTCTGAAGGACTGGCAGCAAGTCCCCACGGGGTAAGCTAGGGTGTCGCGCGGTCGAAAGCGCGTCTGCTCCCCGATAACTGGAGGCATGGATGAAACTACCCCCCAAGTA
>CAYSZC010000123.1:0-3892 GCA_964435345.1 uncultured Thermotogaceae bacterium | reverse complement strand
GCGAAGATGGGCTCGATCAGGGGATCGAGGTCCCCATCGAGAATCTCGGTCAGCTTGTGCATGGTGAGCCCGATCCGATGGTCGGTGACCCGGGTCTGGGGGAAGTTGTAGGTGCGGATCTTCTCCGAGCGGTCGCCTGTCCCGATCTGCTTCCGCCGCGCCTCGCGAAGCTGGCTCGCCTTCTCCTGCACCCCGATCTCCCACAGCTTGGCGCGGAGGACCCGCAAGGCAAGCTCGCGGTTACGGTGCTGGGATCGTTCCTCTTGGCAGGCAACGACGATGCCGGACGGGAGATGGGTGATCCGGACCGCAGTCTCGTTCTTCTGCATGTGCTGGCCGCCGGGGCCGCTGGCGCGGAACGTGTCCAGCTTCAGGTCGTCTGGCCGGATCTCGACCTCGATGTCTTCAGCCTCGGGAAGGACGGCCACCGTGGCGGTGGAGGTGTGGATGCGCCCGCTGGCTTCCGTCTCCGGAACCCGTTGCACGCGGTGGACTCCGGACTCGTAGCGGAGCCTTCCGTAGGCCCCTCCACCCTCCACCGCGAACACGACCTGCTTGAACCCCCCGAGCGGGGTGGGATGGGAATCCATAACCCGGATCGAGAACCCGTTCCGCTCCGCGTACCGGCTGTACATGCGGAACAGCTCTGCGGCGAACAGGGCCGCTTCCTCCCCGCCGGTCCCGGCCCGGATCTCCACGATCGCGTTCTTGCGGTCGCTCGGGCTCTCGGGGAGGAACATCCGCAGGATCTCGTGGGACAACGCGTCGGCCTTCGCCCGGTCCCGGTCCAGTTCCGCCTTGAGATCGGCCCGAAGCTCGTCCTCCACTCCCTCGTGGAGGAGGTCCTCCTCCTCGGCGATCGCGGCGAGGAGGCGACGAAGATCCTCCCCCTTGGCCACCAGTTCCCGGAGGCGGGCGTAGCGGCGGGAGAGGTCGGCAAAATCCGGACGCGAAGCGACCCCAGGCTGGGAGAGTTCCGCTTCGACCGCCCGGAGCTCGGAGGCTGTCGCGTCCACGCGGGCTAGGATCTTTTCCACGTCCGAAGGGTAGCCGAAAACGCAGCCCAGCTACACCCGCGGCGATCCGCGTTCCCGCCGCAGGTGACGGACCCCCGCTGGGCTAGCCACGAACAGGTCGGTGGCGAGGTCGAGGAACAAGCCGTGGGCGACGAGCCCCGGTCGGGTCTCGATCTCTCGGGCGAGGGCCCGCGGGTCACGGATTGGCCCGAATCGGCAGTCGAGGACGAAGTTCCCTTGGTCGGTCCGATCTGGCTGCCCGGCGGAGTTTTGGCGCAGCGAGACCTCGGCGCCGAGGGACTCCAGGTGCCGGATCTGCGTTCTCCATCCAAACGGGACGACCTCCACCGGGAGCACGCACCGCGTTCCCAGGGCCGGAGAGAGCTTCCCCTCGTCCACGGCGATGACTTCCCGCCGGCTGGCGTGGGCGACGATCTTCTCCCGAAGGAGGGCCCCTCCGCCGCCCTTGATCAGGTTCAATTGTGGATCTACCTCGTCCGCCCCGTCTATCGTCAGATCGAGCGCGGGGTGATCCTCCAACGTGGTGAGGGGAATCCCGAGCGCCCGTGCCGCGGCCTCGACCTGGGTCGAGCAGGGAACACCGGCGATGTCTCGCAGGACCCCGGACCGAAGGAGCTCCCCGATCCGCTGCAGCGCGTAATGAGCGGTCGTCCCATGCCCCAAACCGAGGACCAGCCCCGACCGGACGAGCTCGACCGCCTTCTCCGCCGCTGCACGCTTCAGCCTCTCCGGGTCCATCGCCAGCCGATAGTACCCCCCTATCGAAGACCGGCCAGCCCCCACGGACTCACCGTCAGAAGGGGGCCGATCCTAGAACAGTCCCCGGACCTCGCCCGTCTCCACGTCCACGTCCACTCGCCGGAACGCCGGATCCGAACTCGTCCCCGGCATGAGGGTGATTGCCCCGGCCATCGGGCACAGGAACTTGGCCCCAGAGAACAGGAGGATGTCCCGAATCGGAAGCGTCCACCCGGTAGGAACGCCCTTCAGGTCGGGGTTATGAGAGAGCGAGAGATGGGTCTTCACCATCATCGTCGCGTAATCCTGGAACTCCCCGGCCTCGAACTCCCGCGCCTTGTCCTCCGCTTCCGGGGACCAGGACACCCCGTCCGCCCCGTACACCTCCCGCGCGATCCGCTCCACCCGCTCCCGAAGCGGCATGTCCAACGGGTACAGGAACCGGAACTCCGACTTCTCCTGGCACGCCTCGACGACCGCATCGGCGAGCTCGAGCGCCCCGTCGCCACCCTTAAGCCAGTGCTCGCCCAGCGCACAACGGGCCCCGACCTTCTCCACGTGGCGCCGTACGAGGGCCACCTCGGCTGCGGTGTCGGTGTGGAACCGGTTGATGCACACCACCGGCTTCATCCCCGACTTGCGCACGATCGCGATGTGGTGGAGGAGGTTCGCCATGCCCTTCTCCAAGAGGCCCAGGTTCTCCTGCTGGTACTCCTTGGGGAGCGGCCGCCCCGGCACGACCCGCGGTCCCCCGCCGTGCATCTTCAGGGCCCGGATCGTGGCCGTGATCACGGACACGTGGGGGACAAGCCCGCTCAGCCGGCTCTTGACGTTCCAGAACTTCTCGAACCCGATGTCGGCGCCGAACCCGCTCTCCGTCACGTGGTAGTCCCACAGCTTCAGCCCGAGCCGGTCGGCGATGATCGAGGACTGCCCGACCGCGATGTTGGCGAACGGCCCGGCGTGGATGAGCACGGGCTGGTACTCGATCGTGCAGCCCAAGGTGGGGTTGATCGTGTTCCGCAGCCAAGCCGTCATCGCCCCGGCCACGCCGAGGTCCTCGCAGGTGACGGACTTGCCCTGCCGGTCGTAGGCCACCGTGATCTCGCCGATCCGCTTGCGCATGTCGGCAAGGTCGCGGGCGATGGCCAAGATCGCCATCAGCTCGGAGGACACGGAGATCTGGAATCCCGATTCCATCAAGAGTCCGTCGCTCTTTCCCCCCAAGCCGATCACGATGTGGCGGAGGGCCTGAGCGCAGAAATCGAGCGCCCACCGCATCTCCACCCGGCGAGGGTCAATGTCGAGCCTCTTCAAGCCCCGTTTCTGAAGCTGCTCGTCGGAGTAGTTGGCCTCGTGCTGGAGCCGGGCGGTGATGGCGACCATCGCCAAGTTGTGGGAGTTGGTGATGGCGTCAATGTCGCCGGTGAGGCCCATCGTGAACTCCGTCATCGGAATCAGAAGAGCGTTCCCCCCCCCGGCCGCCGTGCCCTTGATGTTCATCGAGGGTCCGCCGGAGGGCTGGCGGATCGCCCCGCCCACGTTCGCCCCCCGCTTGGCGAGGCCCTCGATCAGCCCAAGCGTGGTCGTGGTCTTCCCCTCGCCGAGCGGGGTGGGGGTGATGGCGGTGATCTCGACGTACTTCCCGTCCGGGCGGTCCCGGAGCCGCTCGACGATCGCGCGGAAGTCGAGCTTGGCGATCCGACCATAGGGCAGGACCTCGTGTTCCTTGAGGCCCATCCTCTTCTGCCACTCCCGCGGGGAAGGCATCGCCTTCTCCGCCTCCGCCGCGATTTGCCAATCCGCCATCTTCACTGGGTCGTAGGGCATCTCCACTCCTCCTCTCGTGCTTACTTACCGCGGAGCGTGCATCATGTTTCTCCGCGAACTCCGCGTTCTCAAACCAACACCGCCACGAGTCATGGCCGGATCCCGGCAAGATCGAGGATCGCCGGGACGTGGCGCCCACCCCATCGGCATGAGGCGGATCCCCTGGCAGTACGGCCGCACCGCCCGGATGATACGAGCGCACGTCTCGATGCTCCGCTTCTCGCGGTCCTCCGTCGTCTTCGCTTGGTCCAGTTCGCGGATGATCCCGTCCGGGACGTGGACCCCGG
>CAYSZC010000122.1:0-3928 GCA_964435345.1 uncultured Thermotogaceae bacterium | reverse complement strand
CCTCGTCGAGGGCCGTCTGGGCGGTCCAAGCGAGGAAGAACCAGGCCCACAGGTCTCGCGCTCCGTCCGTCGTTCCTGCTTGCCTACGGAGCCGGTCGAGATTCGGAGTCGGGAGATCGCGGCGGGTTATGGGCAGCGGAACCGCGCCGGAGACGAGGTCCTGAAACGCCTCATCCGACGCCGTAGACGGCAGGTAGCGGTCCGTGAGCGAGCCTTCGGCATAGCGGCGGAGCTGCTCAGTCAGGGATGGGGTGAAGTTGACCGTGACCGGGACTCCGTCCCGCTCGATGAAACGGGCCATGTCCGTGTAGTCCTTGGCCGCGCGGAGGCGGGTCCAGGGAAGGAGGTTCTCCGCGGAACCGGGGAGAGCGTACCACGGCTGGTGCATGTGCCACAGGAACGCGACGTGAACCTGGGATGCCATGGCAAGCGATCGTACCCACGCCCTCCCCACGTGCCAACTTGCACCGACGCAGCACCGCGCCAACCGAGGGATCGAACCATCTCTGACCAAGGCGAATCGCCCTGCTGCCTGTTGGCGCAGCAGCGGGAGATCGCTAACATCTCGTAGCTGGCGCGGTCTGTAGACGCGCCAGTCCTCGGCGCGAGAAACGTGGGATGATCGGGCGCAACGGCGCCAGTGTCTCGTTAGCTTACTGAGTGGGCGGAGGATCTCGTCCGCGGTCTTCGCCCAGCGGAACGGTCGTCCGTCCGCGTTGAAGCGATCTGTAGGCAAGGATCTTCTTCACCAGCTCCTTCGTCGAGAACACCCCCCGCCGGATGACGTTCGCCTCCACCAGGCTGAACAAGACCTCGATCAGGTTCAGCCACGACGAGTACGTGGGCAGGAAGTGGAACACCTCCCGCCGGTACTTGGGCTTGGCGTGCCAAGCTTGGACTTCCTTCGAGCGGTGGACGATCGCGTTGTCGAGGATGACGTGGATCTCTCCTTCGGGGTACGCCACCCCGACCCACACCGGTGGCCTGGGCCAAGCTGCGCACGCTCCACTGGGTCGCGTCCGGTGGGCGCTGGTTGCAGGCTGTTTCCACCACCCGGAGTCGGCGGATACCCTCACGGCATCGCCGACCGACTCAACCACTACGGTCTCTAATGGAAAGCAGATCGCGAGTGCACAGCACACGGTAACGAAGCCCTAAATCGGGGCGGCCAGGAGCTGGTGGTTGCCGTCCGGCAGAACGTGCGAGCTCGTCTTCGCGGCAGGGGCGAGGTGGTGTAGATCCGCCGACGTTGACCCAACTGTGCAGCACGTTGGCCTCACCTCGGCACCCCCGCGCTGGATCTGCCTCTCGCCTTGTTCGCGTCATCCTCGCCGGCTACAGTCGAGCGGGGCACTGGATGAATCAGGGGAACGGCATGACAACCAGGTATGTGCTGACGGAGTATGTGGAACTGGCTTTGGCCCATGCCGTCTATGACAAGCTAGAAGACGGCACCTTCGCGGGGCGGATTCCCGCATGTCCTGGCGTAGTGGCCTTGGGCTCCACCCTGCGCGAATGCGAGGGCACTCTCCGGTCCGTCTTGGAGGATTGGATCCTGGTCGGCCTCAAGCTCGGGCATCCATTGCCCGTTCTCGCAGACCTCGACCTGAACTGCGTGCCCGTCCGTGAGTAGATGGTCGCCCTGGCAAACGGCAGGAGTTCATCCGCAAGCTGCGGGCACTGGGCTTCGAAGACCCTGTTTCCGGAGCCCGCCATCAGTTCATGGTTCGTGGCCCGCAGAGGCTGACAATCCCAACGAACGCCGAGTTTTCGGTTCCCCAGCTTCGATTCATGCTGCGCGAGGTAGAGGCGCTTCTGGGGCGCTCGATCGCGCTCACGGAATGGGAGAAACTTTGAACAGGACCTAGAGCGGAGAGGCGCATGCAAGGGAAGCGGATCGAGGAACGGCCCGAGTTCCGAAGGCCGCGGGCGAAGCTCAGGAAACGGGGCCGGAGGCCCTGACCGATGCGGAGCCCACGACGATGCCCCTCCCAAGGTATGCGGACCCGTCCTAGGTCGCCAATGCACCCTTGACAAGGGCGATGTTCACGGATAGGCTATGTTCACGTGACGTGAACAAGGGGAAAGCGTGAACAACGGCCATCCAATCGCAATCATGCGGGAGTGCCTGCAGAGTCTCCAGAGGATGTCGGGCCTGGAAGCCTCGATCCTTGAAGAACACGAGACGATCGGCCCTGATGCCCTTGTCCACTTCCGACTTCCCAAGGGGCAGGAACTCGACGTGTGCGTGGAGGCGCGACGGCAGCTCCGACCAGCCAACCTCCCTGACCTTCGGGCTCGGTTCGAGCGGTACCGAAGCGAGACCGAGTGCGCTCAGATGCTGGTCACAGCCCCGTACGTTTCCAGGCCGCTGGCCGACCGTCTCCGCGAGGAGGGCCTATGGTTTGTAGATACCGCCGGCAATGCCTACCTCGAGATCCCGGGGGTCCTCTTCGTTTACGTGGTGGGACTGCGGTCCCGTGCAATTCCGCTCACCGATGCAGCCTGGCTCAGTGCCCAGGGCGCCAAGGTGCTCTTCCAGCTCCTTGTCCTCGGCCCCGAGGTCACGGCCACCTACCGAGACATCGCCCGGGGCGCCGGTGTCTCTTTAGGCCTTGTCTCGAGGACGATCACGGCTCTGGTGGGGAGAGGAATCCTAGCCAGACGCGGACGAGGAGCTTACACGGTAGCCAACTCCAGGCGTCTATTGGATCTGTGGTGCGAGGTCTACGAGGGGAAGCTACGCCCAAGGATCTTCCTTGGCCGGTTTCGCGCCCCGTCCGGTTCCTACTTCATCCCACTCGTCAAGACCATCCGTGGAAACCGTAAGCTCCAGGACGTCGTGATCGGCGGTGAACTCGCCGCGGACCTCCGCACCGAGTACTTGCGGGCGGGGTCCGCCAGCCTCTACGTGCCAACCGAAAAACTCGCCTTGGTTCGCGGGGCGCTGAACCTCGCGCCTTCCACGGAGGGCAACGTCGAGATTTACGAGGCTTTCTCCCCCCGGCTCGGGGAAGATCTAGACCCGGGAGGGCTTCTCGTGGCCCATCCCGTCCTCGTCTATGCCGAACTGCTGGCCTCCGCCGACCCCCGCTGCGGCGAGGCGGCCCTACGCCTGAAGGAGAAGTATCTCCCGTGGATCCCGTGAGCCTTGAGCCGCGGGTGGAAACAGCCCTATGTCAGGTAGCGAAAGCTCTGGAACGGGCGGGCTTCCCTTACACTCTGATCGGGGCCAACGCTCTGATCCTTCACGGCGTGCGGCTGGGGCGCTCGACCCGGGATCTTGACTTCGTCGTGGCCGTCGAAACCAAGCTCCTCCAGCTTCGGGAAGTCCTGGTGCAAGCAGGGTTGCGGCCGTCCTCGATCCCACACCGATTCTACACCCGGACGAACGTGGAAGCGGACCTGCTTCCGCTTGATGTCGAGGCCATTTCCACGGGGTGGATCCGATTTCCTGGGGGCGAAGCTCTCCCAGCGATAGGGCTCGCCGAGGCCGTGCGCCATGGATCGGAAGTCCAGATTGGGCCATGCGTGGTGCGGGTGGCAGATCTACCGCTCCTCGTGGCGCTCAAGCTCCAGGCAGCCTCCCAGCGCCCCGGCGAGCGCGATCTCCATGATGCCTTCGCCGCAATGGAACAGTACGCGCGGGAAGAGGACCGCCGTTTCCGCGAAGTGGATTACCTGACTTATCGGGATCTCACTTACGAAACCGCGGGGGCTTTCCTCGTGGCCCGCGATCTGAGCCGGACGGTCGAGGTTACCACCCTTGACCACCTCCGAGAGGTTGTGGGCGCCCTCCTTGGAGATGTACGGATGATCGGCCAACGTGAGCTTGGCCTTCGGTTCGCCCCACTGCTGCGAGCATTCCGGTTAGGGCTGGCACTACCACCGTCGGATGCGGGGATGGCCTGACGCCCCTCACCTCGGC
>CAYSZC010000121.1:0-3952 GCA_964435345.1 uncultured Thermotogaceae bacterium | reverse complement strand
TCAGCAGGGGGCGAGCGGGCAGGGAGACGGAGGGAAGTCACCTCTCCCCGCGTAACCGAATCCAGTCCTGCCGGGTCAGGTCGCGGGGTAGAGGCGGCCTGCCGCGTGGCGTTGGGCGAGCGCGGCAAGCATCTCCGTCGTCATCTCCGGTAGGCCGTAGCGGGGTTTCCAGCCCCAGTCGGACCGTGCTGCCGAATCGTCGATCGACCGCGGCCAGGAGTCGGCGATCGCCTGGCGGAAGTCCGGCGCGTACTCGACCCGGAACCCGGGGACGTGCTTCCGGATCTCCGCGGCAAGTTCGGCGGCGGTGAAGCTCATTGCGGTGATGTTGTACGTGCGGGAGCGGAGCCGGGCGCAGGGCGCCTCCATCAGGGCGACTGCCGACTGGAGACAGTCCGGCATGTACATCATGGGTAGCATCGTGTCCTCGCGCACGAAGCACGTGTACGGCTTGCCCTCCACGGCGTAGTAGAAGATCTCCACCGCGAAATCCGTGGTGCCTCCCCCGGGTGGGGTCTCGCTGGAGATGATCCCGGGGTAGCGCAGTCCGCGGATGTCCAGACCGTAGCGGTGGGCGTAGTAGTCGCAGAGCAGTTCGCCCGTGACCTTCGTCACGCCGTACATCGTCGTTGGGGACAGGACCGTGTCCTGCGGGGTGCGGTCGCGGGGGGTGCGGGGTCCGAACACGGCGATCGAACTGGGATGGAAGATCTGGCCGATTCCCCCTTCGCGGGCGAGCTCGAGGAGGTTGTACAGCCCGTTCACGTTGACCTCCCATGCCCGCTGAGGGCTCTGCTCGCCGGTGGCGGACAGGACCGCGGCGAGGTGGTACACGGCCTCGACCTTGTGATCTCGGATCACCCGGACCAGCGCATCTCGGTTCGCGACGTCGAGGGACACGAACGGCCCCGACGCGGTGAGCGCGTCCGAGGCTGGCTTGCGGTGCCCGGCCGCGACGACCTGGTCGCCGCCGTAGCGTTTGCGCAGTTCGAGCGTGAGCTCCGATCCGATCTGTCCTGTGGCCCCTGTGACAAGAATGCGCATTGATCCCCCCTGCGTGTGATCCGACCCGGATTCTACCCGCCCCGGTTTGAACGGGCGAGGCGGGCTCGGTAAGCTGGCCACGAGGAGGAAGAATGGGAAAGTACGACTTCATCACCGCCGAGCTGGCCGAGCTCAAGGCGCAGGGCCTCTACAACACGATCCGCACGATCGGGAGCTCCGTGGGCGCGTGGACCGTGGTGGACGGGAAGAAGGTCCTCAACATGTGCTCGAACAACTACCTCGGATTTGCCAACGAGCCGCGGATGCGCGAGGCGGCCAAGGAGGCCATTGACCGGTATGGGGTGGGGCCCGCTGCGGTCCGTTCCATCGCCGGGACGATGACCCTCCACGTCGAGTTCGAGCGGAGACTCACCCAGTTCAAGGGCGTCGAAGCGGCGATCTCGCTCCAGTCCGGGTTCTGTTCCAACCTCGCCGCGATCCCGACCCTTGTCGGAGCCGGCCACGCCCTGTTCACGGACGAGCTCAACCACGCCTCGATCATTGACGGGTGCCGACTCACCAAGGCCGAGCGCGTGATCTACCCCCACCGCGATGTGGACGCGCTCCGCAAGGCCCTCGCCGAGAAGAAGGACGTCCCCCGCAAGCTCATCGTCACCGACGGCGTGTTCTCGATGGATGGGGACCTCGCGCCGCTCCCGGGCATCGTCGAGGTTGCCGAGGAGTTCGGGGCGATGGTGATGGTGGACGATGCCCACGGGGAAGGCGTCGTCGGGACCCACGGGCGGGGGATCGTGGACCACTTCCATCTCCATGGCCGGGTGGACATTGAGATGGGGACCCTCTCCAAGGCGTTTGGGGTCGTGGGCGGGTACCTCGCCGGCAACGGGGACATCATCGAGTACATCCGCCAGCGGGCGCGGCCGTTCCTGTTCTCCAGTGCGGTCACCCCGGCCGATGTCGCAGCGTGCATGGCGGCAGTGCGGATCCTCGAGGAGAGCGATGCGCCAGTGCGCAAGCTGTGGGACAACGCGCGCCACTTCAAGGCGAAGATGGTCGAGCTCGGGTTCGACATCGGGAATTCCGACACCCCGATCACGCCGGTGATGCTCGGCGAAGCGACCACGGCGTGGCAGTTTTCCAAGGAACTGTTCGCCGAGGAGGTGTTCGCCCAGGCGATCGTCTTCCCCACGGTGCCGCGGGGCAAGGCGCGGATCCGGGTGATGGTGTCCGCGGCCCACACGCGGGACGACCTCGACCTGGCGCTCGCGAAGTTCGCCAA
This sequence comes from uncultured Thermotogaceae bacterium, assembly GCA_964435345.1. Taxonomy (GTDB): domain Bacteria; phylum Bipolaricaulota; class Bipolaricaulia; order Bipolaricaulales; family Bipolaricaulaceae; genus Bipolaricaulis. The sequence goes on along the minus strand of CAYSZC010000121.1, from coordinate 1,668 downwards.
GGTCGGCCGCAAGCTCGGAGTGATCTAGAGCCCGAGATCCCCTCGAGCGGCCTGCATCGCGCCGAGGACGGTCTCCACGAACGCCTCGAGGGACATCCCGAGCTTCGCGCCGAGCGCGATCCCCTCGCGCGATGCCGAGCGGGCAAAGCCTTTCTCGCGGTACCGGTTGAGCACGTTCTGAGCGGTGAGGCCCCCGATCTTGTCCGGATGTACAAGGGCCGCGGCGACGATGAGCCCGGTGAGCGGGTCCACCGCGGTGAGGGCGATCTCCATCGGCCGCTCGGGTTCCGTGTGTCCGGCGTGGGCGAGAATCGCTCCGAGGATCTCCTCGTCCGCGAACCCGCGGGTCCGCAGGAACCCGACTGTCTGGTGTCCGTGGATCTCCGGCCGGTCCTTTGTCTCCTCGTAGTCGAGGTCGTGGATCAACCCGACCAGCGCCCAACGGTCCGCGTCTCCCCCAAACCGCGGGGCGAGAGCCCGCATCCCCGCCTCCACAGCGAGCATGTGCTTCACGAGGTTCTTCGTCTTGACGTTCGCCTGGACGAGAGCTAGAGCTTCCTGTCGGTTCATCGAGCCTCCTTCCGTGGCGGGGATTGTACGCCGGCGCGTGTTCCGTAGGGGCAGAGGTCGAGCAGCGGGCAGTCCGGGCAGCGGGGTGCGCGGGGCCGGCACAGCTCGCGGCCGAGCTGGATGAGGTGGAGGTGGAGGTTCAGCTCCTCGCCCGGCGGGACGAGAGGGGCGAGGACGTCGTGGGGGTCGCCCCTGCCGTCCCATGCTTTCAGGCGCAGCGTGACGCGCGCGATGTGCGTGTCCACCGGGAAGAACGGTCGGTCGAACCCGAACAGGAGAACGACGTACGCCGTCTTCTTCCCCACTCCGGGCAGGGAGAGGAGCCACGTCGCCGCCCTGGGGTCAGAGAGCGCCCCGAGGAAGTCCAGGGACAGAGTTCCTCTCTCATCCCGGATTCGGCGCAACACATTCTGGATTCGCGCCGCCCGCTGGCGGTGGAGCCCAGCCCCCCGGATCGCGTCCGCCACCGCCTCCGTGGGGGCGGCCAGCACTTCCTCCCACCTCGGGAACGCCTTGCGCAGCGCGGTATAGGCCACGTCCCGGTTGCGATCCGAAGTGTGTTGAGAAAGAATGGTCCGCACGAGGAGTTCGAGGGGGGGCTCGGGATCCCCACGAGCTCGAGGCCCGAACCAGCGGTGGAACCGCTGGGCCACCTGGATCATCCGCGTTGCGCGATCCATGACGGGGAAGGATAAGGTACGTTCGGGAGGGTGAGCAAGAGCGGGCGCGCCGAAGGAGGCACATGTTCCGTGCAGATTCAGGAACGACAGTCGTAGTGCGGTGTAGCGATGGCGAACGGCTTCCCGATGCCATGCTCGGCCTCAACGTCAAGGCCGCCGGCCTGATCGCGGGGATCGGGATGCTCCGGGATCTTGTGCTCGGGTACTGGGACGGGGAGAAGTACGTGGAGGAACGAATCGAGGAACCCGTCGAGCTCCTCTCCCTTCAGGGGAACCTCGGGGACGAAGAGGGGAAGCCTGTCCTTCACGCCCACGTCGTCGCCGGGCGCGAGGGAGGCGAGGCGATCGGCGGGCACCTCCTGTCGGCGACCGTGCACAACACAGCGGAGATCCTTCTCCTCCGTCTGCCGGGGGTGAG
>CAYSZC010000120.1:0-3998 GCA_964435345.1 uncultured Thermotogaceae bacterium | reverse complement strand
CTGGAAGAGCTGGTCGTCCACGATAACACGGTGCGGATGTACGTCTGCGGCCCCACCGTGTACGACCGCTTTCACATCGGCAACGCCCGGCCGTTCATCGTGTTCGATGCGCTTCGCCGGTACCTCGAGTCGCGCGGGTACACGGTGATCTACGTCCAGAACGTGACCGACATCGAGGATAAGATCATCCGCCGCGCCCAAGAGGAGGGCCGGACGCCGCAAGAGGTGGCAACCCGCTACACGGCGGCCTACTTCGAGGACCTCGCCATGCTCGGGGTCGGACGCCCCACTCATGCTCCCCGAGCCACGGATTACGTCCCGCAGATGGCGGCATTCGTCCAGACGCTCGTGGATTCTGGGCACGCGTACGTGGTGGACGGCGACGTGTACTTCTCCGTAGCGAGCTTTCCGGATTATGGCAAGCTGTCCGGTCGCGTCCGGGAAGAGCAAGAAGCGGGAGCCCGGGTGGAAGTGGACGAGCGGAAGCGTGACCCCGGCGACTTCGCCCTGTGGAAGAAGAGCAAGCCTGGCGAGCCGAGGTGGCCGTCCCCGTGGGGCGAGGGCCGCCCGGGCTGGCACACCGAGTGCGTCGTCATGTCGCGCGACCTCCTCGGGGAGACCATTGACATCCACGCCGGCGGAAGCGACCTCACCTTCCCCCACCACGAGAACGAACTCGCCCAAGCGGAGGCGGCGACGGGGAAGCCGTTCGTGCAGATCTGGCTCCACAACGGGCTCCTCACCGTGCGCGGCGAGCGGATGGGGAAGTCCGTGGGCAACTTCGAGTACGCGCGGGACGTGGTGGCCAAGTATGGCGGGGAAGCGGTGCGCTACTTCTACCTCGCCCGCGACTGGCGGAAACCCCTCGATTTCTCCCACGACGGCCTCGCCGAGGCGAAGCGGACCGTGGACCGCGTGTACGACTTCCTGTGGGCGACCGAAGCCCTCCCCGGCGTGAGATCGAGCGATCCGATCCCTGACCTGGAGGCCCTCGAAGGGCGCTTCCACGAGGTGCTGGAGGAGGACTTCACCACCCCGGCCGCGCTCGGTGTGCTCCAGGAGATCGTGGGCATCGGCCACTGCTCCCGGCAGGCGTGCAACCTTGGGGGAGCCAAGGCCGCCGCAGCGCTGGTGCGCCGGCTGGGAGAGAGCCTCGGCCTCTTCCAGGCCGAGCGACCGGCCACAGGAGCCCTCGCCGACGACCTGATTCGGCTCCTCATCGAGCTTCGCGCCGAGCTGCGCCAGGCGAAGCAGTTCCAGCTCGCCGATCGGGTGCGGGATCAGCTCGGCGATCTTGGGGTCGAGCTCCGCGACGGCCCCGACGGGACGACGTGGGCCATCCGGCCCCCGTCCTCTGGATCGGGCACCTGTCCCTGAGCCCGCGCGCCGTGGGGCCCGGTGCCGGCACCGTCGTGCCCCCGTTGAGCCCGGCGCACTTCGAACGTTCACAGGGTCCTGAATCGCCGGGGCCAGATGCCGTGCTGCCTGGTAAGACACCTCCTCAGCGGGAGCCCTAAGCGTCCCACCGCAACTGCAGATGGTCTGGGCCCGAGGCAGGTGCTGAGGGCCGCGGCGATGCGTGCGACCTGGAGCGTCCCGCTTCCAGGCCGACCGGATCGTCTGTGTATCCCCCTGCCTGGCGGAAACTGAGGCCGGCATCGTGCGGATAATGACGGAGGTCACCGGCAGGTCCGCGTGAAACCAGGATGTCGGCACTACCATGAGGGATGCCGCCATTCTGGGCCAACCGCCTGGCGAGCGGTACGTTCCAGTCCTGACCGCTTGATTGCTGTTCGTTCGGACGTTACAATTCCTCGGCGTATGTACACAGAGGCCGAGGTGTTGTGACAACCACGCAGCCATCACTCCGTGCGCTGCAACTGCTGCAGCGGGACGGAATCGCCCGTACGCGGGACCTCGAGGAAGCAGGGGTTTCGCGGACCGCGATCCGACGCCTCTGCGATCGCGGCGAGCTCGTGCGCGTGGCCCGAGGTCTCTACCGGCTTCCAGGTGCTCCCCAGACGGAGCGGCAGGATCTCGCGGAGGCCGCCTCTCGCGTGCCGGACGGGGTCATCTGCCTGCTGTCGGCGCTGCGCTTCCACGGCCTGACCACCCAGAACCCTTTCGAGGTCTGGATGGCGATCGACCGTAAGGCGTGGAGACCTCGCGTCGCCCACCCGCCGCTCCGGCTGTTCTACCTCTCCGGGCCGCCCCTGAAGGAGGGCGTGGAGGAGCACGAAATCTCGGGCGTGACGGTCCGCGTGTTCAGCGCCGCCAAGACTGTCGCCGACTGCTTCAAGTTCCGTAACAAGATCGGCATCGATGTCGCGGTGGAGGCACTGCGCGAATACCGGCGAACTCACCCGAAGCATCTCGACGCCATCTGGAGGTTCGCCCAGGTTGACCGGGTGACGCGGGTGATCCAGCCGTACCTGGAGGCCGGCGCATGACACCGAAACGCGCTCCGACGAATGTTGCAGCCTCGGTCCGGGCTCGCCTGCAGAACCTCGCACGCGAGCGGCACGTCGAGTTCCAGCTGGTGCTGTCGGAGTTCGCGATCGAGCGGCTGCTCTATCGACTCGGGGTGTCGGAGCACGCTGATCGGTTCGTCCTGAAGGGGGCGATGCTCTTCAAGCTCTGGCCGGGAGGGTTTCACCGTGCCACCTGGGACCTGGACCTTCACGGCAGCGGATCGAGCGCGGTCCCCGACGTAGTGGCGGCGGTCCGAACTCTCTGTGCGATCGATGCTAGCGACGGAATCGTATTCGACTCGGCATCCGCGGTCGGGGACGTGATCCGGGCCGACCAGGAATATGACGGTGTGCGGGTCCGACTCAACGCGCACCTCGCCGAAGCCAGGATCCCCGTGCAGGTTGACGTCGGTTTCGGCGACGCGATCACGCCTGCGCCGGCGCGGACGCCGTATCCAACGCTGCTCGATCACCCTGCACCGAACGTTCTCGCCTACCCTTGCGAGGCCGTCGTGGCTGAGAAGCTCGAAGCCATGGTCGCGCTGGGTGTCACCAACAGCCGGATGAAGGATTTCTACGACCTGTACGTGCTCGCATCGCGATTCGCATTCCAGGGGCCGGCTCTCGCCGACGCGGTTCGGGCGACCTTCGCGCGCCGCCGCACGCCCTTCCCCGATGGGAGGCCGCTGGTGCTGACCGAGGGGTTCCTGACCGCCCCCGAGCGCACCACCCAGTGGCGGGCATTCATCCGTCGCGGGCGCCTGGACGCGCCGCTGGACGTGAACGACATGGCAGCATCCCTACGCCGTTTCCTGGAGCCGGTTCTGGCGGCCGCCGCCGGCAATGAGCCGCTCGCCGGCACCTGGCCGCCGGGAGGTCCGTGGTCGCCCCACTCCACGAAGGCGCGATGACCACTGCCCCCCGACCTTCCCGCGCGATAGGCGGCAAGGGCCGCACGGTCCGCGAGCTTCGCGCCGAGCTGCGCCAGGCGAAGCAGTTCCAGCTCGCCGATCGGGTGCGGGATCAGCTCGGCGATCTTGGGGTCGAGCTCCGCGACGGCCCCGACGGGACGACGTGGGCCATCCGGCCCCCGTCCTCTGGATCGGGCACCTGTCCCTGAGCACGCTGGCCGGGGAGCGCGTCGCTGCTGTGCCCAACGCCCCCGTGTTGTCCGATCCGGGCCAGATCGGTAGCATCGTGTATACAAGGCCATGCCCAGGGCGAAGAAGGGTGCGAAACCAGCGAACTCCACCGCCGCCACGGTTGGCTTTGCCAAGCTCTGGCGGCTGGCCAAGATGAACCTCGCCATCCGGGGTATTGACGGCCAGATCGCCCACGGCGACACCTTCCACAACGACCGCCACCCCGACCTCAAGGCCGGCTTCGTGCTCGCCAATCCCCCATTCAACGTCTCCGACTGGGGCGGCGAGCGACTGCGCGACGACAAGCGCTGGCAGTACGGCACCCCGCCGGCGGGCAACGCGAACTGCGCCTGGGTGCAGGCGAGGAGTTCTCACGATGAGTGAA
>CAYSZC010000119.1:0-4002 GCA_964435345.1 uncultured Thermotogaceae bacterium | reverse complement strand
GCGAGCCGCGATGCCTGTCCGGATCTCCACCCGACGCCGGCGAGCCTCCGCGAGGAGGAGGTCGAGCACGTCCTGTGCCCGTCGGGATGTGGGGAAGACGCGGCCATCGGGGTCCTCGGCAACAGGGACCCCTCTCCGGGCGAACCAGGAGACGAGGTCGCGGTTGGGAAAGGCATACAGGGCCGGGCGCAGGAACCGACCTGCCTCGCCCGGCCGAGCCCCGCCTCCGTAGTGAGGGAGGAAGTCCGCGATCTCCCCGCCGTGGGTGAGGTTGCATTGTCCTCCTCCGGAGGCGAGGAGCTTGCGGCCCGGGCTGATGTGTTCGAGCACCAAGGCCCGCGCTCCCGCCTCGGCGGCGGAGATGGCCGTGAACAGGCCAGCAGGCCCCCCTCCCACGACCACGACATCCCACGCCATGCTCCTGAGTGTAGCGTACAGAAACGGATCGTGAATCCACGCCCGGGGGGCAGAGGATACCGAGACATGGCGGGTTCATCCGCTCGGGGTTGGTGTCGCAGCACCCCAAACGGCGTTTCACCACGAAGGGCACGAAGGACACCAAGGAGGCAGGCAACTCCAGATCCAACAGGATTTTGACAGAGACCCTTTCGTCTCTTTGTGCCCTTAGTGGTAGAAGAATCCTCGTTTCCTCGCGCCAGGGCGGTGGCATCAGGCACGCCGTGGGCGGTTCTCACGCGGGTCGCAGAAGTGGCTACGATTGGGCCATGGACCCCGTCATGAACCGGGAGACGATCGCCAAGCTCCCGAAATTCGACCTCCACGTCCACCTCGACGGCTCGCTACGTCCCGAAACCGTGCGCGAGCTGTGGGCCCTCCTTCCGGCCAGCGAGAGGCCCTCGGTCACAGGCAGGGTTGAAGCGGCCGTCGTTCCTCTCACACCGTGCAGCCTTGAGGTCTACCTTGAGGCGTTCGCGATCACGGTGGCCCTTCTCCAGACGGAAGACGCTTTGGAGCGGGTGGCGTGGGAGCTGTGCGAGGACGCAGCGCAGGACGGCGTGGTGTACATCGAGATCCGGTTCGCCCCTCTCCTCCACCTGCGCCGTGGGCTGTCCGCGGAAGAGGTGGTGGAGGCGGTCTTGTCGGGGGCTCACCGCGCCGAAAGGGGGCTACCGATCCACGTGGGCATCATCCTGTGCGGGATGAGGCAGGAGGCGCCGGAGCGCGCGGAGGCCGTGGCCCGGCTCGCCGGGCGGTACCGGGAGCAGGGCGTGGTGGGGTTCGATCTCGCTGGACCGGAACGGGGATTCCCGCTCGCGGCTCACGCCAGCGCGATCCGCACGGCTCGCGACGCCGGGGTCCACGTCACGCTTCATGCCGGAGAGGGATGCTGTCCCGAGCACATCGGCGAAGCGCTCGACCTCGGGGCAGAGCGGATTGGACACGGCGTGTACCTGTTCCAGGACCCCGTCGCGGAGGAGCGGGTTCGCCAGGAGGGAATCCCGCTCGAGGTTTGCCCGACGAGCAACCTCCAGATCTCGGGGATCATGCGGACGCTCGCCGATCACCCGCTGCGGCGCTACCTCAACCGAGGGATCCGCGTCACGGTGAACACCGACAACCGGCTCATGTCCCAGACGTCGTCAACCGAGGAGCTATGGCGGGTTGTGGAGGCATTCGGCCTCGGGCCGGACGGGGTGCGGGCGCTGCTCCTGGCCAGCGCTGGGGCCGCGTTCGCCTCCGCACCCATCCGCCAAGAGCTGATGGCCCGGGTACGTGCCGCGCTGTAATCGGCGCGGAAGTCACCCTACAGCAGCAGGGTGGCGATGCCGAAATAGAACAGAACGGTCCAGATGTCGCTCACGGCCAGGACGAGTGGCCCCGCGGCGATCTTCGGGTCGAGCTTGAGGGCGTGGAGCAGGGTCGGGATGCTCAGCCCAAAGGTACTCGCCGCGGTGATGCTGAACACCAGGCTCAACCCAATCGCCACCGCGGGCACGCGCTCCCCCTTCCACCCCCACACCACCGCCCCGACGATGAGACCACACACCGCGCCGAGGAGGAGCGCCGCGCCTGCTTCCCGCCGCACGGCGGTCACGTACCAGCGCCACGAGGGCCGTTTCACGCGCAGGGCGAGGATCGTCACCGCCGCCGACTGCATGCTCACACTCTCCCCCAACCCCAGCGCCAGGGTGAGGAAGAACGCCAAGAGCAGGCTCTTCTCGAGCGTGACGTGGAACACGCTGATCAAGAGAGCACACAACACGCCACTCGCAAGGGTGGCCACCAGCCACGGGAAGCGAACGCGCAGGGCCTTCGCTGGTGTAGCAAGCCTTGCCTGGGCCACGTGGAGGCCCACCGTCTCGAACACCGCGTCGGTGCCACCCGGGTCCACTGGCTCGTTCAACAGGGCGTTCACGTCTACCAGTCCCAGCAGGTGTCCCCCTTCGTCCACCACGGGGAGAGCGAGGAGCTTGTGCTGGAGCATCATCTCATACGCCTGAAGCACCGTCGCGCCCTTGGGGACAGTCCGCACCGGGCGGACGACGAGGTCGGCCAACCTGCGGTCGAGGGGCGCGGTGAGGAGGCGCCGGGGGGGGGCCACCCCCATCAGGGCGCCCGCATCATCCACCACGTAGAAGTAGAACGGGCGATCTCCCAGGCCGTGGGCGCGTACGTTCTCCAGCGCTTCCCCGACCGTCTGTTCCTGGCGCAGCACCGGAGCGTCCTGGCGCAGCACGGTCATCACCGGGCGTAGGAGGTAGCTCTGCTCCCGTGCGCGCAGGGGAATCCATGCCAGCCAGGGTGTTGCCCTACGGCGCTTCGGCTTCTTCACCGTCTTTTCTCCTGTCCATGTCTGGCTCCCGCTGAGCATCGCGGAAGCAAGGGCAAATTCTTGGTGCGCCGGGAGATCGTTACCCGGGCGAGGGTTTGCTGCGCGCCCACGGATGCCCCGTCCCTTCCCGCAGCCAGCGGACGATGCCGCGCACGGCGGGGTCGCCCGGGCCAACCCCGGCAGCGTCTGGCCAGCTCGACGGTTCGCCCTCGCGTTGTCAGCGTCCCCCGAGCACCGCCTCCACGTCCCATAGCAGCACCGTCCCGTCCCACGACCCGGAGGCGAGGGTCGTCCCGTCCGGGGAGAACGCGACCGACTCGACTCCGTCCGTATGCCCAGTGAGGGTGCGGAGGAGCGTCCCCGTCGCCGTGTCCCACAGCTTGATCGTCCGGTCATTGGAACCCGAGGCGAGGGTTTTCCCGTCCGGGGAGAACGCGACCGAGTCGACCCAGTCCGTATGCCCAGTGAGGGTGCGGAGGAGCGTCCCCGTGGCCACGTCCCACAGCTTGATCGTGTCGTCCCCCGACCCGGAGGCGAGGGTCGTCCCGTCCGGGGAGAACGCGACCGAGCCACTAGGCCCAGTGAGGGTGCGGAGGATCGTCCCCGTCGCCGCGTCCCACAGCTTGACTGTCCTGTCCTCCGACCCCGAGGCCAGCGTCCTCCCGTCCGGGGAGAACGCGACCGAGAAGACCCAGAGCGTATGCCCGGCGAGGGTGCGGACCTCCTCGCCCGTCGCTGCGTCCCACAGCTTGATCGTCTTGTCGTAGGACCCAGAGGCCAGCGTCCTCCCGTCCGGGGAGAACGCGACTGAGAGAACCCAGTCCGTATGCCCGGTGAGGGTGCGGAGGATCGTCCCCGTCGCCACGTCCCACAGCTTGATCGTCCGGTCATGGGACCCGGAGGCGAGGGTCTTCCCGTCCGGGGCGAACGCGACTGAGTTGACCGAGTCCGTATACCCGGCCAGGGTGCGGAGCTCCTTTCCCGTTGCCGCGTCCCACAGCTTGACCGTCCCCTCCGCCGACCCCGAGGCGAGGGTCTTCCCGTCCGGGGCGAACGCGACCGAGTTGACCCAGTCCGTATGTCGGGTGAGGGTGCGGAGCTCCTTGCCTGTCTCCACGTCCCACAGCTTGATCGTCCTGTCACCGGCAGAAGAGGCGAGGGTCGTCCCGTCCGGGGAGAACGCGACCGAGAAGACCCAGCGCTCATGC
>CAYSZC010000118.1:0-4086 GCA_964435345.1 uncultured Thermotogaceae bacterium | reverse complement strand
GCTAAGGTGCCCGAGCCGTCTTCGTCGTCGCCCAGGGGCGACCTCCTCCCGACCTGGCCGAGGACCGGGACGGTCGCGGCGATGGCCGGTCCCACAGCCTAGAGGGACCTGGGGGTGAGGACGGTGATCCGACCCACGTTGGCCAGCACCGTGAGGTCCACCCGGTGGGCGGCCGTCTCGTAACCGGGCGAGGTGAACACCCCTTCCTCGGCCTGGTAGTCGCCCACGACGTCCACCGCGCCCCGGCCCTCGACGCGGATCCGTGCCGCCATCCCGGCCGGGACGTGCACCGTCACCTCTCCGGTCCCGCTCGAGATCGAGGCGACGAGCTGCCCACGGGCAGGGAGGATCACGGTCACCCTCCCCGCGCCGCCGTGCACCGTGAGCTCGGTCAGCATAAGCCTGCTGAGGTCGAGCGACGCGGTTGCCTCCCCCAGCGTCGTCCGCAGCGCCGTGGGCACGGATGGCGCCAGTTCCACCGTGACCCGGCTGCGGTCCGGCCACACCGCTCTCGGGAAGCCGTGTTGACGGTCCACGGTCAGGTTGAACCGTGCCGCGTCTCCGACCCGATCCAAGGTCCACTTTCCGCGGTCGGGCCACGGCGCGATAAGGGTTCCCCCGACGAGTAGGTCCGGGGTCGGAGAAGCGCGGACCACGACCTGGCCCACCGGGGAGACCAGGCTCACCTCGGCCCGCGTCGCCCCCCTGATCGGGATCCGCAGGTTTTCCGAGGGGCCGATGGGAGCTGGCACGAACAGGACGTAGGCGACAGCGATCCCCACCAGGACGACCAGGGCCACGCCGAGGGCCCACCGCAACGACCGTCCGAACAGGATGTCGAGCCCGAGGGCGATGAGGAGGATCGGCCACAGGCGGCCGATCGTGGCCCACACCGTCCACGGCAGGTGGCCGAGGTTATTGAGGAGGAGGATCACCCCGGCCAGGACCAGGAGAAGCGGCAGGACGATGCTTCCCCGTGTCCTCATCTCAGCCCTTGCGGAGAAGACGCCACAGGAGGGCGATCCCGAGCGCGATGAGGAGCAGTGGCCCCAGGACGTCGAACCGGAGCCACCACGCCCACCAGAACCCGAGGTTCCGGAGGAGGAGCGCCACTCCCAGGAAGATGAGGATCGCCGCCACCGCCACGGCCAGACCGACGTCGCGCCGGGCGACCGCGGTGCGCACCTCCTCCCCGAACTCCTTGGCCCGATCCGCGATCTCGTTCGCCCCGGACCGCACCGTCTCCCGTGGCGCGGGCTCGGGCCCCCCTTCGCGGGGAACGATCAGCCAGAGGAGAAAGTAGATCAGGATGCCGATCCCGCTCATGATCGCGAGGACCGCGAACACCACCCGGACCAAGCTTGAGTCCACCTCGAGGCGCTCCGCGATCCCTCCGCACACCCCGCCGAGGAGCGCATCTGACCTGCTGCGGTAGAGTTTCCTCATCGGTCCTCCTTCAGGATGGAGTGTACCACGCCGGCCGGACCAAGACCGCCGTTGTGGTGGGAAACGGGGCTGGCTAGAATGGATTAGAGATGTGCCTCGCTGTGCCGACCAAGGTGATGTCGCTTGCGGGAAACCTGGCCACGGTGGACGTGCAGGGCGTCCGGGCCCGGGTCCGGCTGGATGCTCTCGGGGAGGAGGTCCGGATCGGAGACTACGTCCTTGTCCACGCCGGGTTCGCCATCCGGCGGCTCGATCGCCAGGATGCCGAGGAGACGCTGGCCCTGTTCGACGAACTCCTCGCGCTGCAGAACTCTCCGCGCTCTGGGAAGACCGAGACCACGTGATCTCATCTCGTCAGGGAGGCACGGAATGCCCCATCGGTTGTTTCCGCCCCGTTGACGAGTCGGGGAGAGGGTGCGGGTGAGCGAGGGGCTCTTCCGGCTGCGGGATCCGGCGCGGGCGCGGGCGTTTGCGGACCTTCTCGACCGATACGCCCCACGGGATCCCGTACGGATCGTGCACGTGTGCGGGACCCACGAGATCGCGATCGCCCAGCATGGGTTGCGGTCCCTCCTCCCGGAAGGCGTCGAGGTCCTTGAAGGTCCGGGGTGCCCGGTGTGCGTGACCCCGACCGTGGACCTCGACCGGGCGGCAAAACTCGCTGCGGCCGGGGCGATCGTGTGCACGTTCGGGGACATGACGCGGGTGCCCGGGACGCGCCGCACGCTTGCCGAGGTCCGGGCCGAGGGGGCGGACGTGCGGGTCGTCCTGTCCGCCGCCGACGCGGTGACCGTGGCCCGCGAGAACCCGGACCGGGACGTGGTGTTCTTCGCCGTGGGGTTCGAGACGACCGCCCCGGGCACGGCCGCGGTGCTCCTCGATGCGCCCCCCGAGAACTTCTACGTCCTCGCTTCGCACAAGCTGATCCCCCCCGCCCTCGCCGCCCTTCTCAGCGTCCCCCCGGTTCGCATCGCCGCGTTTCTCGCCCCGGGGCACGTGTCCACGGTCATCGGGGCGCGGGCCTACCGCGAGGTCTCGGAGCGTTTCCACGTCCCGATCGTGATTGCCGGGTTCGAGCCGTTGGACGTCCTGTACGCGATCGTCCTCGCGCTGCGTCAGCTCCGGGAAGGCCGAGCAGAAGTCGAGAACGCCTATCCCCGCGCGGTGTCCGAGGACGGGAACCTCCGCGCCCAGGAACTCCTCGGCCAGGCATTCGAGCCCGGCGATGCGGTGTGGCGGGGGATCGGGACGATCCCGCACTCAGGCCTCCACATTCGGGCAGAGTTCGCTCGACGGGACGCGGCGCGGGCATTCGAGGTCGAGGCGGAGCCCGGAGAGGAGAAGCCGCCGGGGTGCCGGTGTTCCGATGTCCTCCTCGCCCGGGCCGTGCCCACGGACTGCCCCTTGTTCCGGGATCCATGCACTCCGCTCGCCCCGATCGGGCCGTGCATGGTCGGGGCCGAGGGGGCGTGCAACGTGTGGTACCGCTACGCGGGGAGGCCCAAGCTGTGACGAAACACGCGGGAGAGGACCGGGTGACCGCCCTCCACGGGGCGGGGGGCGAGATCATGGGACGGTTCCTGGCCGAGCGGGTCCTCCCCAGGTTCCGGCTGCGCGCGGCCGGCCCGATCGGGTTAGACGAACTCGACGACGGGGCGGTCGTGAACCTGCCCCCGGGGCAGGTCGTGGTCACCACCGACAGCCATGTCGTGAAGCCGTACTTCTTCCCGGGGGGCGACATCGGGTTGCTCGCCGTGTGTGGGACGGTCAACGATCTCGCCGTGATGGGGGCGCGACCGGTGGCCCTCACGATGGGCCTGATCCTCGAGGAGGGTTTTGCCCTCTCCGACCTGGAACAGATCCTCCTCTCTGCGGCGAAGGCGCTCTCCGAGCTCGGGGTGCCGCTCGTCGCTGGCGATACGAAGGTGATGGGCAAAGGAGAACTCGACGGAATCGCGATCAACACCACCGGGATCGGGGTCACCGCGCGGGCGGTCTCCGATGCCGGCCTGAAGGTCGGGGACGCGATCCTCGTTACCGGGACCATCGGCGACCACGGGATGGCCCTTCTCGCTGCCCGGGAGGGGTTTCACCTCGAGACCGGGCTGCAAAGCGACGTCGCTCCCTTGTGGCCGCTCCTCGCGCCGGCCCTGGCGCATGGTAGCATCACGGCGATGAAGGACCCCACGCGGGGAGGCCTCGCCGCGGCCCTGAACGAGATGGCCCGCAAAGGCCTGGTGGGGATCGAGATCCACGAACTAGAGATCCCGCTCCGGCCCGAGGTCCAGGCCTTGTCCGACCTCTTGGGGATCAGCCCGCTGGAGGTGGCGTGCGAGGGCCGGGCCGTGGTCGCGGTTGCCGCGGACCAGGCCGACGCGGTCCTGGCCATCCTCCGTGAGCACCCCTTGGGTTGCGACGCCCGGATCGTCGGGAGCGTCATCGCCGACTATCCCGGCCGGGTCATCCTGGACACCGGGGTCGGGGGGCGGCGGTTCCTGGAGATGCCCCTCGGCGATCCCGTCCCGCGGATCTGTTAGCAGCCCGTGTGGGAACACGGGACCTGGGCTTCCGATGAGCGGGACTCCCCCCTCACCCCGACCCTCTCCCGCCCGGGGGAGAGGGAGCGGCAGGGATGCGGAC
>CAYSZC010000117.1:0-4094 GCA_964435345.1 uncultured Thermotogaceae bacterium | reverse complement strand
GACCCGCCGCGCCGCGGCCAGGGCCTCCTCGGTCCGGCCCGCGGCGGCCATGGACGCCGACCCGTCGAGGACGATCGCCGTGGCCCCGGCCGGGCGGGTCGCCCGCACGGTGGGGTGAGCCAGCCCGAACGCGAACAGGGCCACCGCCAGGAGCTGCAGGAGGAGAAGGAGGTCGAACCGGGCGCGCACCCGCTCCCACCGGCTCGTCCGGTCAGGAGGAATCCTCTCCCAGAGGAACAACGCCGACACGGGGTGTTCCCGATCCCGCCGGCGAAGGAGGTACAGGACGAGGACGGCGAGTCCGGAGGCGAGCCACGCCCACGCCCACGGGAGGAGGAAGCTCATCCCCACCCTGCCAGCAGCGTTAACGTTGCCTCGACGGGCGAGTCGCCTGTCCGGAAGAGGAAATACGGGATCCGCAGCTCGCGGCAGGTGTCCGCCAGTTGTCGGTTCCACGCCCGCAGGGCGTCGCGGTACGCCCGGGCCGCTCCGGGCCCGAGGACGAGGGATCGCCCGCGGCGGGTCTCCACGTCGAGGAGCCGCACCTCCCCCAGGCGGGGCGGGTCGATGTCGGCGGGTGCGAGGACCTGCGCCGCGGCCACGGCGTGCCGACCGTGGCGCAGGGCGAGGAGGCCCTCCCGGTACCCGCTCGGACACAGGAAGTCCGAGATCAGGACGCACAGGCCGGGCTCCGGTCTGGTTTCTGCCCAGGCGCTGAGGCTCCCCGAGAGGTCCGTCTCCCCCTCCGCCGGGAGTTCCTGCAGGGAGCGGAACGCCCGGGACAGGGCGCCCCGGCCGCGGCGAGGGGGCGAGGCCCGGTCGAGCCGGTCGCGGAACGGGTGGAGGGCGAATCGGTCCTGGCCTCGGTAGGCGACAAACGTCAGGGCCCCCGCCAAACGGGCCGCGAGCCCGAGCTTGTCCCCGTGGCCCATCGAGCGGCTGGCGTCGAGGAACACGTACAGCGGCGCCTCCACCTCGCGGGAGAAGGTTTTTGTCACCAGGCGCCGATGGCGGGCGTATACAGCCCAGTCAATCAGCCGGAAGTCGTCCCCCGGCTGGTACGGACGATGGTCGGCGAACTCGAGCGAGGCGCCCGTCCGCCGCGCGAGGTGCCCGCCGGGGAGGGCCCCCCCGGTCCGGCGCAAGGAGAGCCGGGCCCGCGCCAGGGCCCGCAACTCATCCGGGGAGAGGAGCGCATCCGTCATGGCGCCGGTACCGCCTGGCCCGCCTCGTCCACGATCTGGCCCGGGGAGACGCCGTCGGCGTCGGCGCGGAAGTTGGGGATGATCCGGTGCACGAGCGCCGGCCGCAGCACGGCCTGGACGTCGTCCACCCCGACGTGGTACCGGCCGGCGAGGAACGCCCGGGCCTTGGCCCCCAGGACCAGGGCCAGGCTCCCGCGGGGGCTTGCCCCGTACTGGACGTACCGCCGCACCGCTTCCGGGGCCTGCGGGTTGCCGGGATGGGTCGCCAGGACCAACTGCGCCGCGTACTCCATCAGCGGCCGGGGCACCGGGTATTCGCCGACCACGGCCTGCGCCCGTCGCACGGCGTCCTCGGACAGCACGGGCTCGGGGAGCACGATCCCCTCCTCCCCCGTGTTCCGGCGCACGATCTCCACGAGCTCGGATTCGCTGGGGAACCCCACCTCGGCCTTGAACAGGAACCGATCCACCTGGGCCTCGGGCAGGGGGTAGGTGCCCTCCATCTCGATCGGGTTCTGGGTCGCGAGGACCACGAACGGGCTCGGGAGCGCGTGCGTCTCCGTGCCTACCGTGGCCTGGCCTTCCTGCATTGCCTCGAGCAGAGCGGACTGGGTCTTCGGGGTCGCCCGGTTCACCTCGTCGGCGAGCACTACATGGGCGAACACCGGGCCGGGGAGGAAGCGGAACCCGTTCTCGGAGAACACGTTCGTCCCCACGATGTCCGCCGGCATCAGGTCCGGGGTGAACTGGATCCGGGAGAACGTTAACCCGAGCGCCCGGGCGAGGGCGCGGACGAGGAGGGTCTTCCCGAGCCCGGGCACCCCCTCCAGCAGGACGTGCCCGCGGGCGAGGATCGCCCACAGCGCGGCCTCCACGACTTCTTCCTGCCCGACGATGACCGCCGCGATTCGCTCCCGTAGCGTCTTGAACCCATCCTGGGCTTGTTTCAGATCCTGGCTCGTGATCACGCGCCACCTCCGGCGACCAGTTCGAAGTACCGGCGCACGAGGTCCCGCAGCTCGGCGGGAACCCCGCGCGCGCGGAGGATGATGTCCACCTCGTGGGGCGTCAGCGCGGTGGGGGTTGCCGATGGGGTCGGCGGCGGCTCTCCGGGGATCCCCGGGACGATGTACGCCCGTATCGGCCCCTCCCCGGCGTCCCCTGCGCCCACGGCGGTCGGCGCCGCTGCATCCTGGGCCGAGTCCCACTCCCCGGCCGGGCCCGGGTCGAGCGGGTCGCCGGCTGCCGTGCCGGCGATGTCGGAACGCCCGCCCGCGTCGAGCCCGTCGTGGCCGTTGAGTCCGTTGATGCCGTTGAGCTCCGGTATTTCTGCTCTCGCCCCCTCGCCCGGTGCGGGGCGCTGGACCGTGGCGCCCGCGTCGGCGCCGGGGGGTCCGCCTGCACCCGGATCGCCGTCTCCTTCTACTCGTTCCGCGGCCTCGATCACCGCGGTCACGGCGGTTGCCGCCTCGCGGGCCGCCGCCTCGTCCTCCCGGTCGAGGAGCCGCTGCAGCCGTTCCCTCAGATCGGCCCGCGCCACCTCCTGGGCCATCGGGACGAGATCGGCCCGTTCGGATGGGGACAGGCCGCCCGGGGCGGCCGCGGCGATCCACTCTGCGAGTTGCCGGAGCAGCCCCTCTTCTTGGGCGAGCCGAGCCGTCAGCGCTTCGCCGAGGAGACCCCCAGCCAGGTCGCCGTCCAGCCCGAGCACGGCGGCGAGAAGGTCCTGGTACGGGGAGTACGCCGGCGCGTCGGCGTGGGCCGGGAAGCCCGGGACGGCGTCCGGGGGATCGGGCGGATCCGGGGTCGGCGCCGGAGGGGCGACGGTCTCCGTCACGGTCGCCTCCGGCGGCGGAGAGACGGCCACAGCGGGGGACGGGCGTCGAACGGGGATGAGCCCCACGGCGAGGGCGAGGCAGAGGGCCAGCGCGCAGGCCCCAAGTTCCAGCGGCCCGACCAGGATCCGCCACATCCGCGGGCGGAGGGCCGCGATTTCCGCGAGGAGCGGGCCGAGCAACGCCGGCGCCCCGTGGCGGACCAACACGTCCGCCGCGGCCAGCCTTTCTCCGACCCCGATCCGCCGCCCGGCGCGGAGGAGGAACCTCTCCCACGGCAGGGGCCATCCCCACCCGACCAAGGCCAGGGCCGGGATCCCCAGCCAAACCTCTGCCGGAAGGGAGATCCCCACGGCGTCGCCGGCCAGGGCCGCGGCAAGGATCGCCGCCGCGCTGCCAAGGCCGGCCCGCAGCCCGTTGCGGGCGCGGGCCCACCGTCTCACCTGCGCGAGGATCGCTTGTGCGTCGTTAGTAGCAACCACAATCCCACGGCCCCGACGTCCATTATCCCGTACAGGAGGATCCCCCACCAGCCCACGATCGTGCCCGCCCAGAGCCCACCGATGGCCGGGAACGGGCTCACCGGAAGGCCGACGAGGAGGGGGAGGAAGGCGACAGCGAGGAGGCTCCCGTACTTGACCGCGAACCGAAGCCCGTCCCAGTGTACCGCCGTCGCCATGGCGTAGCCCGCCAGCGCCCAAAACAGGCCGTACCCGACGATAAAACCGACGATCGGGGCGAACCGGGCCCAGGGAAGCCCCGCCTCGACCCGGTGCACGAGAAGAAACGGCACCACGAGGCCCAACCCGAGGGCCACCAGGCCGACCAGGCGCGCCACCCGCCCGCCCGAGCTGTAGGGCCCATACCCGTGCTCCGCCTCCCCGATTTGGAGGCCGAGGAAGCCGACGAGGAACGCCACCGCCTGGGGGAAGAACGGGCCGCGCATCAGGGGCGAGAGCGCTTCGGGCGCGGACTCCGGCCAGAGCATCGTCACCGCAAACGCGGTCCCGGAAAAGATAGCGAACGCATGGTACGGGTTGAGGAGATCCTGAGA
>CAYSZC010000116.1:0-4098 GCA_964435345.1 uncultured Thermotogaceae bacterium | reverse complement strand
TCGTGCGCTTTGTGGTGAAGCATCGGGCAGTTCTGGGGTTGTGAAACAGGTTCTAGAGTCCTGGACCTTGACTCCCCAGACTTCCGACTCTAGACTAAGTGGCGGTGAAGCGAGAGATCAACAAAGTGCTGATCGCCAACCGGGGCGTTCCTGCTGTCCGGATTATCCAGGCATGTCGTGACAGAGGGATCTCCACCGTTGCCGTCTACAGCGCTCCGGACCGTCTGGCAAGCCATGTCCGTATGGCCGATGCCGCCGTTTATATCGGCGAGGCCCCTTCGAGCGAATCTTACCTCAACATGAAGAAGATCGTCGGCGCTGCCAAGGGGAGCGGGGCGAACGCCATCCACCCTGGCTGGGGGTTCCTCGCCGAGAACGGCGATTTCGCCCAGATGGTCCAAGAGGAAGGGCTAATCTGGATCGGCCCGCCGCCGAGAGCAATTGAGTTGCTGGGCGACAAGATTGAGGCCAAGAGGCTCGCCCGCCAGGCCGACGTGCCCACGATCCCCGGCATTACCGATGTAACTGACGCCCAGCAGGTCACCGCCTGGATGGGTGAGGAGAGGATGGATTACCCTATCATGATCAAGGCCGCTGCCGGCGGCGGCGGAAAGGGGATGGTCCGGGTCGAGGGCGACGACCGCCTGGCGACCGCGCTCTCCCAGGCCCGGTCAGAGGCGATGAAGGCCTTCGGCGACGACAAGCTGCTCGTCGAGAAGTGCATAGATCCGGCCAAACATATTGAGGTCCAGATCCTGGCCGATGAGCAGGGAGAGGTGGTCCATCTCTTCGAGCGGGAGTGCACCCTGCAACGCCGCAATCAGAAAGTGATCGAGGAGGCGCCCTCCCCCAGCCTGGACGACGATCTCCGCGATGAGATCTGCTCTACCGCCGTCCGCCTCATGCGCGAGATCGGCTACACCTCTGCCGGAACCGTGGAGTTCGTATTCGATCCCCTCGCCAAGAGATTCTACTTCCTCGAAGTCAACACCCGGCTCCAGGTGGAACACGGGATTACCGAGCTCATCACCGGGCATGATATCGTTAGCTTGATGCTCGATGTGGCCCAGGGAGAGAGACTGCCGTTCCGCCAGTCGGATATCGGCTTCCACGGCTGGGCGTTGGAGGCGCGCCTCAATGCCGAGGACCCGTGGAGTTTCGGCCCCTCGTTTGGAACGATTACCCACCTCCAGGTCCCCCAAGGGCCAAGGGTGAGGGTATCCCCAAGCGTCTATGAGGGGGCGGATATCCCACCGCACTACGATTCATTGTTCATGCTACTCCTTAGCTGGGGCCCGCGGCGCGCGGAGGCGATTCGGGTGATGGAGCGCGCACTCGGCGAGCTGCGGGTGGAGGGGGTCAAGACGCTGGCCCCGCTCCTATTGAGCATCATCCGACACGACGCTTTCCGCAAGGGGGACTTCTCCACCCGGTTCATCGAGCGCAATCTAGAGGAGCTGAACGCAACGTTCACGGGGGCGGAAGACGAGGACGAGCTGCTCAAGGTGGCAAAATATGTGGCGCAAGTCTCGGCGCTAGGACCGCAAGATTGGATGTAGGTGAGAAGATGACGGACTTTAACTTCGTAAGACCGGGGATGAGCCCCCGGGAGATCGTCGCCAGCGTTCGGGCGTTGCCCGGGGTCGCCTTCACCTCTACCGGGATGAGGGACGCCGGTCAGTCGGACTATAAGAACCGCCACCGGATCATTGACCTGGCGACGCTGGCCCCGTATTACGACAAGATGGGCCTGTTCAGCGTCGAATGCCACGGGGGCGCCCGCTGGCACGTAGGGATCATGAACCGGCGGGAGACCCCCTTTGAGGAGATCGAGCTCCTGCGCTCCCGCGCGCCCAACCTCCGCCTCCAGACGCTGATCCGCGAGACAAACCTCTGGGGCTACCGGCCCTATCCCAGAAACGTGATCGAGTATGCCGTCGCCAACGTGGACATTGATGTCTGGCGCTGTTTCTCGTTCCTGAACGACGTGCGCAACATGCGCACGGTAGCGGAAGTGGTCGCCAAAAGGGGACGGCTGTTTGAGCCGGCGATCTCCTATACGGAGGCCGACTGGACGACGGACGAATACTACCTCGGCGTGGCGCGCGAGATGGTGGATCTCTGCGGCGGGACAGAAGAGATAATCCTCTGCATCAAGGACATGGCCGGTGTCGGCAGCCCCAAGCGGATCGGCCGCCTTGTGGACGCCATCAAACAGGCCTACCCCGATCTGGTGGTGCAGTATCATCGCCATACCACCGACGGACTCGCTCTACCGGCGCTGCTGGCCGCCGCCGAGGCCGGGGCCAAGTTGCTGGACGTTGAAGAGGATTCCCTGACGCGGTTTTACGGGCAACCTCCCAGCCTCGGGGTAGCGGCCTATCTTGAAGAGGCCGGGATTCCCGTCCACCTCAATCGGAAACAGGCCGGTCTCGCCGTGCAGAAGGTGCGCGAGTGGATCGGCCGCTACGAGTGGGCAGAGTCGCCGTTTAAGGGATTTGACTATGGGGTGGTCGGGCACAGAATGCCGGGAGGGGCCTTCCCAAGCTCGTTTGAGCAGGCGGAGAAGGGCGGCTTCCTCCAGCGGATGCCGGCGGTCCTCAAGGTGATGTCTCTGTATAACCGGATCGTGAAATATTTCGATGTAACTCCCGGTTCCCAGATCACCTGGGTCACCTGCAGCGGAATCGTCAACCGCTACGCTGGCGAGGGGGGGGAGAAGGGCGTCGAACGGGTGATCGCGCTGCTTGAGAGGTTCGTAGAAGAGAAGGAGCAGGATTTCGCGGCGATGACACCGGCGGAGCAGGAGGAGCTAGAGGCGCTGTTCAGCAACGCTCCCGGGGATTTTAAGAACCTCCTTCTCGGCAGCTATGGGAGACTCCCGGTGGGGTGGCCGGCCGACTGGGTCTACCGCAGTGCGTTCGGTGACGGGTGGGAAGAGGCGCAGAGAGACCGCAAAGAGCTTTCGCCGCTCGATTTGCTGGAGGACGATGATCTTGTCCGCATCAAGGCCGATCTGACAGAGCATTTGGATCGGGCTCCTACTGAGGCGGAGTTTATCCTGTATCTGATGCATCCCAAGGATGCCCTGGAGATGATCTCCTTCCGGGAGGAATATGGGGAAGCCCCCCTGGTGCTCCCGACAGATGTCTGGCGCCATGGTCTGAGGAGGCCTGGCGATAAGGTCGAACTCGAACTTGGAGGAAGACCCCATCGGATAGATCTCCTATCCGTCGGGGCAGAGCACGAAGGGACGATCCCGGTCACCCTGCGGGTGGACAATCATATCAGGGTCTATAGAGTGGACAGCCCTAGAGCAGCGGAGGGCGAGAGAGCCAAGAGAGCGGAGGTCAGGATGGCCAAAGGGCCATCTGAGATCGGCGCTCCGATAAGCGGTACCGTTTGGCGGATCGGCTCTCCGGGAAAAAACGGCCTCAAGGCAGGCGACCACGTAAGAAAAGGCACTGAGATCGCTAACCTGGAGGCGATGAAGATGGAGAACGCGATTATCGCGCCGTTTGACGCGCGGATCGCCGAGATCCGGGTCAACCTCAATGAGACCGTCAGGGAGGGCCAGATGCTGTTCGTGCTGGAAGAGTTGCGATAGTGACCCTCCCGCTTGGGATCTCATCGTCGGTGATCTCGTTCCCGGCGCCGTCGGCCAGCACGGCGATCGCGGTTGATCGTAAGAGCAGCGCTTGTCCCCGCACTCCCCGTCTGCGTCCGGTAGCGATCCAGGTACGCCCCCAGAAGCTCCGTGTACGCCTGGGGGAGGCGCGGCATGAACGGGGCCCCGCGAGAAGGAACCGGGAGAACGTGAACCCCGGCTCGGCGACCCCTGTCTCCGTCCCGGCGAGGTTGCTCGTGCACCCCACGAGGAACCACAGCTTCGCCTGGGTCCGGCTCGAGGCGGGCGAACGGCGGGAGGACCCCGTTGGCGTCCGCGGTGAGGAAGATCGTTGCCGTCGGGTGTCCGGCCAGCAGCCCGTGTGCCAGTAGCCTGCTGATCCTTCGGCTACCTGTCTGCCGACAGGCAGGCGTCCGACGGTTCTCACCGCAGAGCGCGCAGAGAACGCGGAGAACAGCCGGTCAACCGAA
>CAYSZC010000115.1:0-4174 GCA_964435345.1 uncultured Thermotogaceae bacterium | reverse complement strand
GTCTTGGTGCGCCAGGAGATCGTTACCAGGCAGGGCGGTTGGTGAAGGGGTGGTTGAGGGAAGGCGGCGCTCCTCCCCTAGAAAGCTTGGCGACATGGGCTAAGGAGGCGCCGGCAGTGGATCTTGCCTGGGAGGGAAGCGCATGTCATGAATCCAGAGGCGGCAAGGATGAGACGGGTCGAGACGTACCTGGAGACGGGAAGCAGCGCGGAGACCGCCCGTAGATGGCACACCTCGCGGAACGTCGTCCGGAAGTGGGTGAGAGCGGCATCACAGCGACGGGATCGCCGGGCTTGGCGCTCGCGTCGTCCCCACCATTGTCCCGCCCAGACTTCAGCTAGGATCGAGGTCGCGGTGGTGGAGGCAAGATAACGGGCTGCGGCCGCAAGAGGCTCGCCTGCTGTGGCGGGAGAAGGGGCTCGCCCTCTCCCCTCACACGATCCGCCACATCCTCCGTCGGAGCGGGTTCACGGGGCGCAAGAAGAAGCGGAAGACGTTCTACCCCGCCCACTGGGCGTGGGAGGAGGAGCGGCCGTTCACGCTTGCTCAGGTAGACGTGAAGGACGTGCTCGACAAGGGGGCGCTCGGGACGAAGCTGTGGGACCATCTCCGGGACTGGGCGTGCGGGTCCTCGACAGACTCCCCCGGCCTGCTTTCTGCCGACCGTTGGGTGCTTGCTTTCGCCGCAGATCAGCCGAACTCGACCACCCACATCTCGTCCTCGTCCACGAGGTAGTACTCGCCCCGGATCCCGTGGAGGGCGAGGAGCGTGTAGTCGGGGTCGGTCGGGCCCTCCCAGTACTCGCCCCACTCCTCTTCCCAAAACTCCGCCTTGAGTTCGGGGTCGTCCACTAGCTCAGCCTCGCCGAACACCTGGGCGTGGGCGCCGCCCTCCAGGTTGAGGAAATAGGCCGCGGCCCGGGGGGTCCGAGCGATCTCTTCCACCTTGCGGGACGACTTGCTCGTGGCGAACCAGATGCTCCCGTCCTCGTCGTAGGCAAGGACCGTCATCGGGCGCATCCGGGGGTAGCCATCGGCGTCGGTGATGAGGAGGGCAATCTCGCTCTCCTCGACGATCTCCCAAAGTTTGTCCTCGACTTCCTCGTCCATCCGTCCTCCTTGTGATCGGAGGAGAAGCTTACCCGGGTTCGTCGGTGGTTGCCGCGTCGGATCAGGGCCGGGTGGCCGTAACGGCCCAGTGGAGCTCGCCCACGCGATGGGAGGCGAGGCCTCCGGCTCCCGCCCGGCGGGCGGCGCGTTCGACCGCGGCGACGAGGGGGTAGATCTCCTCGTCGTCCCACAGGTCGCCGAGGGCAACGCGAGCGGCGTCGCGGTCTGCCTCGGACGCGAACATGATGTCGAGGAGGACGAACCGCCCGCCGGGCGCGAGCACGCGCAGGATCTCGCGGAACGCCCGTTCGTACTCCGTGGGCAGCAGGTGATGGAAGGCGAAGCTGGACACGACGCCGTGGAAAGCTCCGTCGGGGACGGGGAGACAGAGGAAGTGTCCCTCGCGAAGGCGGTAGTCGGGGTGATGTTCCCGGCACTGGGCGAGCATCTCCGACGAGAGATCCACGCCCCACACCTCGGTCCCCGTCGGGGCGACGCGCTCGGCGAAGGCGCCGGCGCCGATCCCGATGTCGAGCAGGCGGTCGCCCGCCTGGACCTGGACGAGGGCCGCCGCCCGGGCGAGCGATTCGGTGAAGCCCGTCAGCGGACCCTCGCTCACGTCCCACAGCCCGTACTCGGCCGCGGCGCGATCGAACAGCTCGCGCGTTTCGTCCAGGCCGCGGGGCGTCGGGTGCGGTGCGTCGAGGGCCACCACCGGCGCGGCCTTCAGGCCCGCCCAAGCGCGGACCTCGTCCACGAGCGACGGCCGCACGGCGAAGACAAGGAACGCGGGCGAGCACAGCGCGTCACGAACCCCGGGGGCGAATCCATCGCCTGCGATCTCGAGCGGCCCGACCTCGTCCACGATCACTATGTCGGCCCGCTCGGCCGCCCGGCGCAGCGCATCGTTGGCGAACGCGAGGCCGTCGGGGGAGAAGAAGAACCGCCGGAACGGGATCCCCGGCGGCGTGAGCGAGCACAACGGGCGCTCCTCCCCGGTGGCGAGGTCCCGCACTCGGTACCCCACGGTCTCTCCCGCCGAGAGGACGCGCGGCGAGGCAACACCAGCCACGCGCAGGCCTTGGCGCGGGAGGTCCGCGGCCAAGGCCAGGACCGCCGCCGTCTTGCCAGAGCCGATCGGACCGGTCACGAGAAGGGCTCGCTCGCCCGTTCGCCGGGTTTCGAGTACAGCCCTCAGGAGGTTGCTGCTCAGCGCCCTCGCCCCTCCATCCGGGCCTGGGCATCGCTGAGCCGGCCGTGATGGAACGCCACCACCTCGGCGAGGATGGAGAGCGCGACGAGGCCCGGCGACCGGCCCCCCAGCGGGAGCCCCACCGGGCAATGGACGGCGGCTACCCTCTCCGGCGCGATCCCGTCCGCTTCGAGCTGGGCCCGGATCTCGGCCGACTTCGTCTTCGACCCGAGCATGCCCAGGTAGGCTGGACCCGGGGCCTGGCGGAGGATCTGCCGCGCGACGTCGAGGTCGGTGGCGTGGGAGTCGGTGCAGATGACGGCGCACGCGGGAGCAGGGAGAGCGGGGATCTCCCTGAACCCCGGCACAGGGCGCACGGCGATGCTGGGGGAGACCTCTGGGCTGCCCTCGCCGCGCCCGACATAGAGGGCCACCGGGAACGCGGCCGTCTTCTGGGCGAGCTCGGCCAGCGACCGTCCGACGTGGCCGGCCCCGAAGATGGCGAGCTGCGGCTCGGGCGCCAGAACCTCGTAGAACAGGGTCGCCTTCCCTCGGCCGCACTTCAGGCCACGGTCGGTCAGGTCGAGGGTTTCGAGCTCGGTGCCCCCCTTCGAGAGAACGTCTTGCGCCCGCTCGACCGCATGCGCTTCGAGCGACCCGCCACCGATCGTGCCCTCGGTTCGGCCGTCGGGGAACACGAGCATCCGCGCCCCCGGCGCCCGCGGGGCCGGCCCGTCCACCGCCACGAGCGTGACCAGCACCGCCGCCTCGCCGCGATCCGCCACGTCCGCGATCCGCTTCAGCAGTTCCTGTTCCATCACACCGCGTTTAGCCGCCTCCGGCAAGACAGGAGGTGACGACTACATCCTGTCGCTCCACACCGCGTACCGAGCCCCGTCCCGGCGCCATCTGGGCCAGGGGAGCACCCCTTGCTCCAGGAGTTGGCGCGAGGCTTGCTCAAAGATCGCGTGGTAGATCATGGCGAACGTTTCGCGGATGTCAACCCCGTTCCGGGCCGGGGCGGTCCGGGCGTATTCTTGCTCGATATGGGCCCAGTGTAGTCGCACCACGTTCTCGACGATCCGGGCCTGCAAGTCGCTCATCACTGCCGCGGTCTGCTTCCGGGGCATC
This sequence comes from uncultured Thermotogaceae bacterium, assembly GCA_964435345.1. Lineage (GTDB taxonomy): Bacteria > Bipolaricaulota > Bipolaricaulia > Bipolaricaulales > Bipolaricaulaceae > Bipolaricaulis. Next base: position 741 of record CAYSZC010000115.1, on the reverse strand, counting down.
TCCGCACCCACGGGGTACCTTGCCCCACCATCAACGTAAACGTACTCAAGCCGGTGCAAGAGATCAACGGGTCTAGGGCGGTCGGCCGCCAACCATTGCCACCTGGCCCGCAGGTCCACCTCGCCTTCGAAGCCGGCGAACACGTAGTTCCCTCCTGGCTCTTTGGCAACCACCGAGAAGCCGGCCTTGGAAAGGGCAAGCCCTCCGTAGTCGAAGACGTAGGCCCCCACCAAGATGTAGGCCACGTCTTCAAACGAAAACCCATGCTGGGAGAAACCGCAGGCTTCGTAGGTCTTGCGAACGAGCGTCATGTTCCGCTCCGCTTCATTGGCGATCAGGACAGAGAACTTGCGGACGAGCGGTTCCATCTGCGCCAGATCTTGCGCCGTGAAGAGAGCGAAGGCCGGTCTGTATCGGTACCTTTCTTTCGCCACAAAGGCAGGCGGCTCCAAGGCCTGGAGGTGATCCGCCACCTCGGTCTCGGGTAGGCTGACCCTGCGATCTCGGAGATCGCAACAGGCCGCCGGTTGTTCAAGGTCAGGATCTTCTGTCTGATTGCGGGCTTGCTGACCGTGTACGGGTTGAGCGCGTCGTTCATCCAATCGAGGTTTCCGCAACGGGCGAATTCGATACGGCTCATGCGCACCCCTCAGAGGAAAGTCCGTCACGTTCTTCACAGCCTGTGTGCCAGTAGCCCGCTGAGCCTTCGGCCACCTGTCTGCCGACAGGCAGGCGCCCGAC
>CAYSZC010000114.1:0-4198 GCA_964435345.1 uncultured Thermotogaceae bacterium | reverse complement strand
TGGGGATCATCCGCGTGAAGGCGGCGAGCGATCTGGTACGAATCGCTCAGGCGTTGTCCGCGGGGGGGCCTTTCGTGCCTGGAGATCACGATGAATACGCCGGGGGCCCTGCGGGCGATCGAGGGCGCCCGGGAGCAGCTTCCCGAGGTCCTGATGGGAGCGGGAACCGTGCTCGATGGCCCCACTGCTCGTCAGGCGATCCTCGCCGGGGCCCAGTTCTTGGTCACGCCCACGGTGAGGCTCGACGTTGTGGAGGTCGGGCACCGGTATGGGGTTCCCACGATCATCGGGGCGATGACCCCCACCGAGATCCTCACCGCGTGGGAGGCCGGGGCGGACCTGGTCAAGATGTTTCCGGCAAGCGTTCTCGGGCCTCGCTACCTTCAGGAGGTACACGGACCGCTCCCCCAGATTCCGCTTGTCCCCACTGGGGGGATCACCGCCGACAATGCTGGCGAGTTCATTCGGGCCGGGGCGGCCGCCGTCTGTGCGGGCTCGTGGTTGGTGGACAAGAAAGCCCTGGCAGACGAGCGGTACGAGGACCTCGCCGAGAGGGCGCGGAAGTTCGTCGCGGCGGTACAACAGGCGCGACGGTGAGGAGGGGCGATGGCGTATAACCTTGTGACCTTCGGAGAGACGATGATCCGCTTTTCTCCGCCGAGCTTCCAGCGGTTGGAGCAGACGGAGACACTGGACGCCCTGGTAGGAGGGGCGGAGCTGAACGTGGCGGTGACCGCCCAGCGGCTCGGGCTCAGCGCCACCTATGTGACGCGCCTCACCCGCAATCCGTTGGGGAGGATGATCGCCAACAGGGCGCGGGGCCATGGGGTGGACGTGTCCCACATCGCGTGGACAGACGAGGACCGGGTGGGCCTGTATTTCGTGGAGTTCGGGGCTAGTCCCCGGGCGAGCTCCGTGCTCTACGATCGCCGGGGATCGGCGATGGCCAACATCCGCCCTGGGGAGGTGGACTGGGAGGAGGTGTTCCGAGGCGCCCAGGTCTTCCACACGACCGGGATCACTCCGGCTCTCTCCCCGTCTGCGGCCGAGGCGACGAAGGAAGCGGTGCGGAGGGCCAAGGAAGCCGGGCTTCTGGTGTCCCTCGACCTCAACTATCGGGCCAAGCTGTGGTCCCAAGCGGAGGCGCAGCGGGTGATGAGCGATCTCGTGGGCCAGGCAGATGTCCTCATCACGACCGAGGAGGACGCAGAACGGGTGTTCGGGATCAAGGCGGCATCCTACGACGAGGTGGCCGAGCGATTGAGCCGGGAGTTCGACCTTGCCGCGGTGGCGATCACCGTGCGCGAGACGCCGTCGGTGTGGCGAAACACGTGGACGGCGATCGTCCACGCCCAGGGGAAGATCATCCGGGGCCCGCTTTACGACATCGAGATCGTGGACCGGGTGGGGGCGGGCGACGCGTTCGCCGGAGGATTCCTGTACGGGTACCTCACCGACGGTCCCGAGGCCGGCGTCCGCTACGGGATCGCCGCGTCCACCCTCAAGCAGACGAACCCGGGGGACCTCCTATGGGCCACGCGAGAAGAGGTTGAGCAGCTGCTCAAGGGAGCTGGTCTGCGCATCGTGCGCTGAAACCCACCTCCGAGTCACGCTCTCTCGCGACGGCTTTGCGGGTACACGACTTGCCTGCGCCGCGGCCCCCTTCCGCGTCGGATACTTGGGGACCGCGGCGCAGGCCCAGGCTACGGCGAGGTCTGTCACGTTCGAGCGAGGTGCGGGTTGGCAGACTCCCTTTTGCTGAACAGGCGTGAACCGATCGAGGGTCGTGCTGCTCACGGGCGCTTCGTCCGGCATCGGCCGCGGGTGTGCCGACTTGCTCGCTCAGGGCAGGTCGAGCGTCATTTTGAGAGCTTGCTCGACCTGGCGCATCGTATCCGGCGGGAGATTCCCCAACCGGCGAAGCAGTCGGGTTTTGGCGACTGCGCGCACCTGACTCGTCAATACCACGGAATCCCTCGTCAGGCCGCCCTGCGGAGCCGCTACACGCACATCGCTCGGGTAGAGCCGGGAGACGTGGGAGGCGTCGGTGAGGGGACAGACCACGATCACTGGGCTCGCCTGGTTGAGCGCATCGCGGGAGACGACGAGCGCGGGGCGGGTGCCCGCCTGCTCCGATCCCTCTGTAGGATCCAAGCGCAGCAGGTAGACCTCCCCTCTCCACGGCCCCGACACTCCCGGCTGCGCGACCCGGCGCGTCATCGTCTGCCTGCGCCGAGGTCGAACGCCTCCCGGTCCGAGCCTTCGAACTCCCGGCTGACCTGAACTGCCAGGGCCTGATACGCGGTGTCGTTGGCCATCTCGGCGAACTGGGCGTCAACCAGGGTTTCCTCGAGGTGGCGCAGGTACGTCTCCACGGCCTGGGCGATGAGCCGGTTACGGCTGCGGGCTGCCCCCTGTGCAACCGCGGCATCGGCTTGCTTGACCAGCCCCCTCGGCAGGTCAACGCTCAGACGGACCTTCGGCTTCTCCATGCTCACCTCTTTATGCGTGTTCGGCTCCTCGCAGGGTGATTGTAGATCATGCCATGAGATCCTGCAAGCGAATACTCCAAGCTAATCGTGCCTGATCATGGGGAGCTGTGGGGACCACGTCCCCGGCATCCTCGGTGGAAAGGACATGAAGCCCTCCACGCCTGCGAGGACGCGACAACTGAGCTTGTTGACCCGTGGATCTCTGCGCGGTACCGTGCGGTTCTGGCGCCGCTTCGGCCTGACCCGAAGCGGCCGTCTGGGGAGGAATGGGTGACAGAATCGAAGGTGGTGTTGATCACGGGCGCCTCGTCCGGGATCGGCCGCGCGTGCGCCGATCTCTTGGCCGCGCACGGGTTCACCGTGTACGGGGCGAGCCGAACGGGAGCCGAGGGGCGGACGGAGAACGGGTGGACGTCGCTCCGGATAGACGTTCGGGACGAAACCTCCGTGGCACAGAGCTTGGAACGGATTCTCGCCGAGAGGGGCCGACTGGACGCGGTCGTCAACAATGCCGGTTTGGGGATAGCCGGGTCAGTCGAGGACACGTCGGTCGAGGAAGCGGCAGATCTCTTCGCAACCAACTTTTTCGGCGTCCTACGGGTGTGCCGCGCGGTGCTCCCTCAGTTCCGGGCCCAGAACGGAGGGACGATCGTCAACGTCTCGTCCCTCGCCGGGCGAATCGGGCTTCCGTTCCAGGGGCTGTACAGCGCCTCCAAGTTCGCGGTGGAGGGTCTCACCGAGGCGCTGCGGATGGAGGTGCGCCCGTTCGGTGTTCGCGTCGTCTTGGTCGAGCCAGGCGACTTCCGCACGGGGTTCACCGCTCACCGCCGGCGAGCCGCGGCAGCGCAGACGAACGAGGCGTACCGGGACCGGTTCGGAGGCGCGCTGCGTCGGGCGGAGCGCGACGAGGAGGAGGGCAGCGATCCGCGGGCCGTGGCGCGGCTGGTCCTGCGCTTCCTGCGGGACCCGCATCCGCGGCTGCGGTAACTGTGGGAGATCCCTTTCAACGCCTGGCCGTGGCCGCGCGCTGGGTCCTCCCGGGGCGCCTGTTCGAATGGGGTATCACGCACTACTACCGCGTCCGGTAGCCCCGAGCAACCGCCGCGGGCGAGAACGACGATCCGATGGATCTCTTCGAGAAGTGCCGCAGGTTTTTCGACGACCCTGCGTATGCCGAGCGGATTGGGTTTCCGACCAGTCCCCGCACGGCGCAGGCCCAGGGGCTATACCCGTACTTCAATCCCGCTCGACGAGTCGGAGGGGACGACCGTGGTCGTGGGGGGCCGCCGGCTGGTGATGATCGGCTCCAACAACTACCTCGGGCTGACCACCGATCCGCGGGTTCGCGAGGCCGCAGCCGCTGCGGTGCACCGATTCGGAACGAGCTGCACGGGATCGCGATTTCTCAACGGCACGCTCGCCCTGCACCTGGAGCTAGAGGAGCGGCTGGCGCGGTACGTGGGCAAGGAAAAGGCCCTTGTGTTCAGCACTGGCTACCAGGTAAACCTCGGTGCGATCTCGGCCCTTGTGGGGCGGAACGACATTGTGATCTGCGACAAGGAGGACCACGCCAGCATCTTCGATGGGCGCCGTCTCTCTCTGGCCCGACTTTGAACTTCTGAGGGCAGCTTTCGGACCCTCGGTTCCACCTGGACCGCGTTTTCGATGCACATAGAGGAAGTTGAGGGCACCTTTGTGGTGCCACG
>CAYSZC010000113.1:0-4201 GCA_964435345.1 uncultured Thermotogaceae bacterium | reverse complement strand
CGGTCATCATGACGGTCATCGCCTCCTAGACTGCGACTCACGTGCGGTCGTGACCTACGCCTGTGCTCACCTTGCGTGAGAACCTCGGACACCCTCCATGCTCATCTTGCGTGAGACAAGTCTCCATCTTGACAGACGCCCGGTCCGCGCTACAATGAGTTGTCCCGAGGGCGCCGGCGAGGCGGGCTAGCAGGGTGTGTGGGAATAGGGGACCGGGGCTTCCGATGAGCCGGACTCTTGCTGAACGAACGCGCGAACTACACGGCGGAATCCCTGGTAATGGCGATTCGGGACGGAAGCGACTCGCGCGAGGGGGTGAGGGAAGAGAAAAACGTGGCCGGAGCTGTTATTTCACCAAACAGAGAAGATCTGAGGAGGAGGAGGTAACTCATGCGCGGTAAGAGGGTCTTATCTTTAGCGTTCGCGGCGTTGATAGCCGTGGCGGTAGGTGTAGCTGCAAGCGGTAAGGCACCCGTGTACGGAGGCACCGTTGTGATGGCGACGGGGGCCGATGCGGTGACGATGGACCCCCTGGTTATGACCTGCCTGCCCACGGCTAACGTGTTCCTGCACATCGCTGAGACGTTGTTCGACTTGACCCCAGAGGGGGAGGTGGCGCCGCTGTTGGCCACCGGCTACGCGGTCTCGCCAGACGGGTTGGCATGGACGATCTACCTCCGCCAAGGCGTGGTGTTCCACGACGGTACCCCGTTCAACGCTGAGGCGGCCAAGATCAACCTCGACCGATTCAGGACGAGAGCCACGTTCAAGTTCCTTATCGAGGCCATCGCCGCGGTAGAGGTGGTGGATGACTACACGATCAAGCTTCTTCTCACGACCCCGTTCGCACCTCTGCTCCGGGGTCTTGCTCACACCTTCCCGGCGATGTTGAGCCCGGCCTCCATCGCCGCGGCCGGGGAGGCGCCGATCGCCCACCCGATCGGGACCGGCCCGTTCAAGTTTGTGGAGTGGGTACGGGGCGACCGGCTCGTGTTGGAGAAGAACCCGAACTACTGGGGAGAGGGGCCATACCTGGACAAGGTCGTGTTCAAGCCCGTCCCGGAGCCCGGGACCCGGGTCATGATGCTCCTCGCCGGTGAGGCGGACCTCATCACCGCGGTCCCCCCCGATGACGTCCCCATCGTTGAGGCAGATCCGGACACCAAGGTGATCATTACCCCGGCTCTGAGCATCCAATACCTGGGGATGAACACCCAGCGCCCCCCCTTCAATGACGTCCGCGTGCGCCGGGCCATCAACTACGCCCTCGATAAGGAAGAGATCCTAAAGTACATCCAGGGGGGGTTCGGCCGAGTGGCGGATGCCCCCATTGGCCCGGCCGTGTTCGGGTACTATGCCGCGGGGCCGTATCCGTTCGATCTGGAGAGGGCCCGAGAGCTTCTAACTGAGGCCGGGTACCCGGACGGGTTCAAAACCACGCTACGTTTCAATCCTGGTTGGCGGGAGCCGGCAGCCGAGCTCATCCAGGCCCAGCTCCGGAAGGTCGGGATTGAACTCGAACTGATCACGATGGAATGGGGCGCGTACCTTGCGTTCACCTCCCTCCCCATCGCCGAGAACACGACCGACATGTTCATGCTCGGGTGGGTCTCGGTGACCGGCGATGCCGACTACGGGCTCCTCCCGATTTTCCACACCACGGAGTGGCCTCCTGGCATGAACCGGAGTTTCTACAGCAACCCCGACGTGGACCGCTACCTGAGCGAGGCCAGGATTGTCATAGATCCGGAAAGGCGGAAGGAGTTGTACGCAAAGGCCATCAGGATCATCTGGGATGAGGCAGCGTGGGGCTTCCTGTTCGTCCCCGAGCACTTGGGTGGCCGAAGGATCAACGTTCACGGCGTGGTCCACCACCCCGACGGGACCATCATCGTCACGCACGCGTGGAAGGAATGATCGGTAGTTGAGGCGAGGCCGGTCCTAAGAGGGGGCGTGTTAGCCTTTCAGGGCCGGCCTTGTGTTCTCGAACTATGCTGAGCTACGTCGCGCGACGAGTGCTGTTGGCCGTGCCGGTCTTGCTTGGTGTCGCCACCCTGGTGTTCGTGGCGCTCCGCCTGGTTCCAGGCGATCCGGCGTTGATCATGGCCGGGGAGGTCGCTCCCCGCGAGGTGGTGGAGGAGATCCGGCACAGGCTAGGACTAGACCGTTCCCTCTTTGTGCAGTATGGGATCTTCCTTCACCAACTCCTCCGGATGGACTTGGGACGTTCTGTACGGACCCACCGGCCAGTAGCCCTGGAGATCTGGGACAGGTTTCCGGCCACCGTGGAACTGGCGGGCGCCAGCATGTTAATCGCGATCACGGTTGGGGTGGCAGTAGGGGTTATCTCCGCCGCCCGCCAATACTCCCTGCTCGACCACGCCTGCACGGTTGGGGCATTGTTCGGTCTTTCTCTGCCTGGGTTTTGGCAGGGGCTCATGCTCATGTGGTATTTTTCGGTGGAGCTCCGTTGGTTCCCGGTGGTAGGAAGAGGGACCCTGAGCCATCTCGTGCTTCCGGCGGTAACGCTAGGGACAGGCGCCATTGCGATGATCGCCCGCATGACCAGGTCAAGCATGTTGGAGGTGCTGGGCCAGGACTACATCCGCACCGCCCGCGCTAAAGGTCTGCGAGAACGCCTGGTCACCTTGAGACACGCGTTGCGCAACGCATGGATCCCGGTGGTCACCGTTGTGGGGCTGCAGTTTGGGGCACTCCTTGGCGGAGCGGTGATCACCGAGACCGTCTTCGCCTGGCCTGGGGTGGGGCGACTTATGGTTGATTCTATTTCGGCCCGGGACTATCCGGTCGTGCAAGGGGTGGTTATGCTGGTGGCCATTCTTTTCACGTTTGTGAACCTGGGGGTGGACATCCTCTACTCCTTCATCGATCCCCGGATCAGGCATGACTGAGGCACTGCCGAGAGGACGGGGACCGCTGGGGGAGGTGGTCCGCAATCTGGCGCGGCACCGACTGGCCGTGGCGGGGTTCATCGTCGTCGGGTTGCTGTTCACAGTAGGTCTGCTGGCCCCGATCGTCGCCCCTCATGATCCGCTTCACGTGAACATGCCGCAAAGGCTCTCTCGCCCTAGCAGAGAACACCCCCTCGGCCAGGACGAGCTGGGGCGGGATATCCTGAGCCGGATCATCTACGGGGCCAGGTTGTCCCTGACCATAGGCGCCGTTTCCGTGGGCATCGGTCTGGCCCTCGGGGTTCCGTGGGGGATTATGTCTGGCTATTACGGCGGTAAACTAGATCTTTTCACCCAGAGGATGATCGACGTATTGCTTTCCTTCCCGACACTGCTCCTTGCCATTTTGATCGTCACCGTGATCGGACCTGGGCTGTGGAACGCGATGGCAGCCGTCGGAGTTGTCTCCATCCCCATCTACTGCCGGACGGTGCGGGGATCGGTGCTGACGATCCGGGAGGAAGACTATGTGCAAGCAGCTCGGGCCGTTGGCGCCTCCGATGTGCGGGTGATCCTGCGGCACATCATGCCCAACGTCCTGGCCCCTGTCATCGTGTTGTCAACCCTGTACACGGCGACGGCCATCCTATCCGCGGCGGGGCTGGGGTTCTTGGGCCTTGGGGCCCAACCGCCCACTCCGGAGTGGGGAGCGATGCTGAGCCGAGCCCGCGGCTTTCTCAGGGTAGCCCCCCACGTCGCGTTCTTTCCTGGGATAGCCATATTCCTTTCGGTCTTGGGATTCAACCTCCTTGGCGACGGCCTCCGCGACGCACTGGACCCGCGACTGCGGGGCAGGGTCTAGACCGAGCCCCAGGCAACGAACGTAACCGATGGACCATCGGGTAGCGCGATCCCGACCGAGATCGCTTCTCTGGAGAGCGAGGGGAGCCGGGCGGGGATGGCCCGGTACGAGATCAACGTCGAGCGCGCATCCTCATGGGGTTAAGTCTTCACTCGTGGTATTCGAGCCTCAGTCACTTGGCCCAGTGGGATGATGCCTGCCAAGGGCCTGGCCTGGGAGACCTGCGCGCTGAGGCTACAGTGGGGCGTGGTTTGCCCCGAACCGTTCCGGGGCGCCTGGCGAGGTGATCTGTCCTCCGATCCATAGCCGCGGCGCACGAGCGAGACCCCGGTGGACGAGAAAGGGCCGCCGTTGTACAACGGGTTCACTGCATTCGGATTACGAGGAGGTTCGGATGCCAGGGATCGAGATTCGAAGGCTCACCGAG
>CAYSZC010000112.1:0-4296 GCA_964435345.1 uncultured Thermotogaceae bacterium | reverse complement strand
GGTGCCCGTTGTGGTGGGCTCTTCAGTCGGCCGGGTGTTCTCGGCGTTCTCTGCGCGCTCTGCGGTGAGTCTGCATCCAACCGCGGGGATCCGATCTTCTCCGCGCCTGCCTGTCGGCAGACAGGTGGCCGAAGGCTCAGCGGGCTACTGGCACACAGGCTGCGAGCGAGTCTAGAGGGGCGAGTCTTGGCTTGTGAATGACTCTGGTGAAAACGCAACCGTCAAGTCCATCCCTCAACTTCATTCATGCCCGTGCCCGCAAAACGTCGAATCCCATCGTTGTTGTGTTAGTCTTATGCGCGCAGGTCGTCTAATAGAGGACCTTGACGACTAAGAATAGCAGGAGGAAACGCGGGACGCTGTCATCTCCAATCGCCGGAGCCTTGAGCGAGCTGGCATCTCAAGGACGATCCGTCTTTGAGATCGCCGATTTCGCAGAGACTTTGGGAGCTGACCGGGTTCGAGCGAAGAAGCTTCTCTACCAATTGCGACAATCTGGCTGGATCGCTCAAATCAGCCGCGGCAAGTACTTGATTGTGCCCTTGGAGGCGAGGCCGGAGGCCACATGGTCAGAAGATGCCCTGGTGATCGCGTCCCATCTCGCGGAACCGGCCAGCGTCGCCTATTGGTCAGCCTCCCATTACTGGAATTGGACTGAACAGGTACCCCGCACGGTGTTCGTCCAAACCACACAGCGGAAAACGCAGACCACCCGAGTGCTACTGGGAGTGCAGTACAGACTCGTACTGGTTCGGCCATACAAGTTCTTTGGCCATATCCAGCGGACCACCGACCGGGGCGGGTTCATAGTCACCGATCGGGAGAAGACCTTGGTGGACGCGTTAGACCATCCCGAACTGTGCGGGGGCATCCGCTTGGTGGCGGAAATGCTCCCCACGGCTGCGGCTTCCCTTGACTGGAACAAGGCCGAGGAGTACCTCGCCCGGATGGGCTCCGGCGCTCCCTACAAGCGCCTCGGTTTCCTGGTCGAACAGTTGGCTCATCGGCTCAAGGTTCCGAATCGAGGCAACAAGCTCAAGCGATGGCAGGCCCACCTGACCGGAGGCTACGCCCCCCTGGATCCGGCAGGGCCCCTGGGAGGCAAGTTCAACGGCCGGTGGCGCGTCCGCGTCAATGCACCGGGCTTCGATATCGGAGGGTGAGCCGTGATCCCCGGCCCTACTCGCCGACGCCGTTCTGAAGGGTCAGCCGCAGGGTGAGGTTCCCCAACGCGACCTCGAACGAGACGAACCCGCCCCGGAAGGAGAAGCCGTCCGCGGACCACAGGGCAAGATCGTCCTGCGCGCCGACCCGGGTCAGGGCGGTGCGCGTGGCGAAGCGGAACGAGGTCCCGGCGGTAACTCCCACCGGACCGAGGCTGCTCTTGAGGACGAGGGAGTGGCTGGTCACGTCGAGGAACGCGGGATCCCACGAGCTCGTGAGCCGCCAACCGGCGCCGGCGAGGTGCAGGGTGAACGTCGTGCTCGGGGCGACGACGCCCGAGGAAAACGTCATCCGGGTTGTCCACTCCCCGGACAGGTCCAGGGCCCAGGCTGTGGAACCGACCAGAAGTACCACTACCCATGCTGCCAGTGTCCTCTTCATCTCGCGCCCTCCCACGGCATAGTAGCACGGGCGGTGGCGCGAGGCAAACCCAACCCCGCCCAGGGTTTCGCCTTGGTTGGGCAGGGGCGCCTGCTGCAGACTGAACCTTCAGAAGGTAGCGATCGTGCGGAGGATGGCCGTGTTGGTCCTGGCACTTCTTGCGATGGGCGCGCCGGCGCTCACGGCAGGGCCTGAGGATGGGATCCGGCCCGAGTTCCTGGCCGGGACGCTCGGCGGTTACGCGGGCGCGGCTCTTGGGACCTACACCCTGTCCTGGGCGTTCTCCCTGCCTGTGTTTCCTGGGCGCAGCCGCGGGGACCGGGGTCGTCTTTGGGATCGGGATTGCGTTGGACAACCCGGAAACGGTCCTCCCCTTCGCTCCCCCGATCGCTGCCGCCGGGGCGACGGCCGGGTTCAACGTCGGCGCCCGCTCCCGAAGGTAGGCCCGACCGACGAATACGCCCCCACCCGTAACCGCCGCACAATGAGTTCACGGCGTGGCGCAGCCCTCGGGTTGCCCACCCGAAGGCGGGGTGCGATGAGGACGCAACTGGAAACTCGCCGTCGGACTCCACCACCGTTCAGGTCCGGGGAAGGCTTCAGTCGAAGAGGAAATCCGCATCCACGAGGGGTTTCCCGTGACGTACCCGCTCCCGGCGCTGATCGTAGACGAGATCACGGAAACAGATCGGCGCGAGCGCTGCGTTCCCTGAACCGGCGGGGACAGCAACCCAGCGGTCACCCCTGCCTCAGCCAGCAGGCGACCGCAACGTCCTGAGCCGGGCGAGGGCTTGCCCGTACCGGTCGTTCTGCACCCGACGAGCGAAGGGCGCGGGAACTGGGGACATTGAACCAGATGGCGAACTTGCGTTGCGTTTCCGGGTTCGTCGCCGCTTGGCGCATGTCGCAATCCGTGCAATCGAGCCCGCACGCCGCGATCAGCCTCTCCTTCTCAGGCATGTTCCCTCCTTAGACCGAGATCGCGCCCCCGGAGAGCGAACCAGAGCGTTCCCGCGGCGCCGAACCCGAACGCGGTGAGCAGGTTCACCTCCGGACGGACGGCCCACAGAAACGCCCCGCCGAGCGCGGCCACGGACACGATCACATCCCGCACGAGGTAGTACAGCCCGAACATCCTGGCCTTGCGGCCTTCGGGAGCGAGGTCCATGATGAGCGCCTTGCGCGTCGGTTCCCCAAACTCCTTCAGCCCCCGCAGGACGAACGCGATCGCGAGCATCCCAAACGAGCGAGAGAAGAGCAGCAACACCGGGAACAGGGAAAAGAAGACGAACGTCGCCACCACGAACGGCTTCTTCTGCCCCCGGTCGGCGAGGTAGGCGACCGGGATGTAGATGAGGATCGCCGTGGCCATCTCGATCGAGCGCAGGATCCCAAACTGGAGCGCGGTCACCGGGCCGGGCGCAGTGGCCGTCCCCACCGCCCAGATGACAACGAATGCGTACGGGATCTGCTCGCAGAACCGAACCAGGATGTCCGCAACGAGGAGCTGACGGAGATCGCCGCTCATCTCCCGCCACAGCCGGAGCGGGTTCTTTTCGGCTTGAGTTGCGCGCTGTTCGCCAGGCTTGCGATCGTCCTCGATCAACACCTGCTGGAGCACCGCCGCCACCAAGGCCATCGCCAGCGCCCCCACGAACGCCAGACGTACCCCCAGTTCCACGCCCCACACGCCGATGAACGCGCCGCCGACCATCGGCCCGAGCGCCATCGGAACCCGGCGGACGAGCGAATGGAGCGACACCCCCATCGTCCGCTTGTCCTTGGGGAGCACGCGGGCGACGAGTCCCATCGTCGCCGGGAGCGAGATCGCGGTCCAGGAAAGGAACAGGACTGCCCCTCCCAACACCGCCGGCCAGGCCGGGATGAGGACGACGACAAAGAACCCGACCATCGAGAGGAGGTTGAAGAGGAGCAGCGCCCGCTTCGTACCGAACCGGTCGGCAAGGTACCCGCCGGGAAACGCGTACAGCGCCCCGAGCAGGTTGTCCATCCCGTTCAGGAACCCCACCGAGAGGTACCCGCCGCCGAGGGCGATCAGATACAGGGGCAGGAACTGCTCGGCCATGTGCTCGCCCATCCCGACCAGAACAACCATCGCGAGCAACCCGAGGATGCTCCGCTTCAGGCCAAGGAACTCCACGACACGGCCAACCCGTACCCGTACGGATGTGTGGTTACGTTCCACTCTTGCTCGATTCAACCTCGCTCTATGTCGCACTCTCCTCGTGCGCTCCATCGGGGACCGCGAATTCTACCCTCCGCCCAGGGTCAGGGTGTTAGCGCTGCGCCCGGGTGTGCCTGGCCAAGGCGATCCAGCTTCTGCCTGAGAGGGAGAAGACCCGGCTGCACGTCGCTCGGTGCGCGTTCTGCGCCCAGTGCGTGGACGCCTGCCCGGTGGACGCCCTCGCCGTAAGCCCCGACTTCCTCTACGCCGACGGCCACCGCCTCTCTCGCTCCCTGATCGTCGAGTAGTCCCGCCTGGCTTCCACCAGCAGGGCATTGCCAGCCCCTCCGCTTGGCGCCATGGGTTTGCTGGATCCAGCCCTAGTGGACTGCGATCGGCTGTTACGAACAGAAGCCGCGCGCAGGCCTACGGGCTCGCTGAGGGCAATGGCATTGACTTAAGCGATTATCCTTACCAGAAGGTCATTCGAAGATCCTCGCTGGCCA
>CAYSZC010000111.1:0-4301 GCA_964435345.1 uncultured Thermotogaceae bacterium | reverse complement strand
AGCTCCCGAACCGGGAGCGTCAGGCCTCCCAACGCCAACGCCCCCACGATCATCGCCCCCCACAGGTTCCACCGCGCGAGCGCGAGGAGGAGCGCGAACGACAACCCAAACGCGAGCCACGCCATCCCTTCCCCCTGTCAAGAACAGGCCTGTCCCTGGTCGGACAGGCCCCGCCATCCTAACGCCTTCTACAGCTCGAGCGTGGGCAGTTTCTCGGGTTGGAAGTACTCGTCCGGGATGTCCGCCGTGGATCGGGTCTTGACCACCACCGTGGCCCGGCTTCCCTCGAGCGGGCTCTCCACGACGAGCCGGCCCGGCCTCAGTCCGATCGCGTCCTCGACGAGTTCCGGCACGGTGAGGACCCGGGCCAGTACCCCGCGGCGATCGTAGAACTCCGCCCGCAGCACGATGTACGCATCCTTGTGCACCCAGAGGCGGATCCGCGACCACTCGGCCGTGGGGTCGCTCGCCACGAGTTCGAGGCGCCACACCGCTTGCCCGTCCACCGTTTCTTCGCCTTGGATCTCGGCGCGGTACCCCTCGCGGTAGATGAACCCCGCCGCCATGTCGTCGTAGGTGATTCCGCTCCCGGCGATGAACTCCCCTTCCCGCTCGGACTCGCCCACGATCTCCTTCAGGACCATCAGGGCCGGGAACCACAGCCACATCCGGCCCGGACCCTCCTCCGGGATGTGCGCAAGGTACAGAGTTCCCGCCACCAGCTCCGGCGCGACGTAGAGGAGCAGGGTCTTCGTCACCCCCGGGTACTCCTTGGCCCACACCCGGAACGCGTAGCTCGCCGGGGCTTGGCCCTTTTCTTCGACCGTCACCGCGAACGCGGCGTACAAGTTCCCCTGGCCGGTCCCGAAGAAGCTCTGCTCCTCGACCTTGGCCAGGATCTCGTCCGCGGTGATCCCTTGGGCGATCCCTAGGAACGGAACGACCCCCAGTGCCAGCACAAGCAACGACCGAACTGCGCGGTTCATGGTTTGTCTCCTTCGCTGTCTTCAGCGGTAATCGCGCCCCCATCGGAGCGCCGGCCTACCCATCGCCAACGCGGCGTCAACCACTCCGGGTTTACCCACGCCAGTGCCGCGGGGAGGACGAACAAGGCTCCGAACAGGCTCGTGACCATCGTGAGGGCGATCAGCCAGCCGAACGTGACCAGGGCCCCGAAGCTCGACATGAGCATCACGAGGAACCCCACGGTCAGCGTGACGGCGTTGATCAGGATCCCCCGGCCCGAGGTACGGACCGTCTCCCCGAGCGCCTCCCCATGGTCCCGCCCGGCCGCCCGCTCCCGTCGGTACCGGGACAGGAAGTGCACCGCGTAGTCCACCCCGATCCCCACCGACAGGCTGGCGATCATCACCGTGGCCATGTCCAGATGCGCGCCGGCGTAGCCCATGACCCCGAAGTTGCCGGCCACCGTCACCACGAGCGGGACCAGGGCCAGGAGGCCGGCCCCGAGCGACGCCATCAGCACCGCCACGATCACTCCCACCGCCCCAAAACTCGTCCCCAGGCTCACGATCTGGGATTGGATGAGCTTCCGCGAGAGCTGGATGTACACCGCGGGCGATCCCGTCAGGTAGTACGAGATCACCTGGGGCGGCTTCTCCCGAGAGATGAACGCCTCCACATCCCGCGTCAGGGCCGCGTATCCGGAGAGGCCCACCGAGCGGACCCGGGCCGTGATCCGGCCACGGGAGAAGTCCCGGGTGGCCATCCCCCGAGTCACCTCTCCTCCGCCCATCTCGTAGAGGAGGAGCATCTGGGCCACGGCGGGGGTCGTCGCGGGGATCGCATAGAAGGCGGGGTCATCCCCGCGGAGGGTGAAGTGCGTCTCCTTCACGAGGTCGGCCAGGGAGGAGGTGTCCCCGATCTCGGCCCGGGCCTCGAGGAACCTCTGCAACCCGTCTACGAACCGGAGGACCACCGGGTCCCTCAGCCCATCGCGACGGCCCGTATCCAGGACCACGGACAGCTCCTGGCTCCCCCCGAACCGTTCCTCCACGAACCGGAGGCCCGTGACCACGGGGGAGTCTGTGTGGAACAGCCTCGTCATGTCCGATTCGACCTTGAGGAGCGGGACCCCGACGAGGAAGGCCCCGAACACCAGCGTCGCCAGGGCGACCGCCAACACGGGCCGCCTACCGAGGTACCGCGCGCTGCGCGTCACGGTGAGGTCGAACAGGCGGCGCGACTTCCGCTCCCGCCGGCGCGGCAGGGGAAGGAGGGCGAGGATCGCCGGAATGAGGGTCATCGCCAGCGCGAACGCGGCCAGCGTCCCGAACGCGGTGAACAAGCCGAACTCCCGCGTTGGGACGAGGAACGCAGCGAGCAGGGTCAGGAAGCCGGCGGCCGTGGTCAAGGCCGCCCCGGCCACGGGGAGGAGCATCTCCGTGGCGATCCGATAGGCCAGTTCCCGCCGATCCCCGCCGCTCCGCGCCAGCTCGGCGTGATTGTTCACGATGTGAATCCCGTACGCAGAGCCCACCGCCACGAGAAGCACGGGGAGGAAGGTCGAGATCATGGTGAGCTTCGCTCCGACGGCCGCCATAAGACCCATCGTCCACACCAGCGCCACGAGGACCACCGCCATCGGGAGGAGCACGCCACGCAGGGTGCGGAAGCTCAGGAATAGCGCTGCGACCACGATCGCGATCACCACGGGGAGAAGGAACCCCAGGTCCTGGCGCATGTAGCGGCTCACGTACACGAGCAACGCCGCATCGCCCGAGCTGTAGAAGCGTTCGGGCCCACCGTACCGGACCTCGATCTCTTCGAGGCGAGCGACAACCCGGCCCATCGCCTCCTCGTTGTCCTCCAGCTTGGGATTGGCCCTGAGCACGAGCATCATCGCCGACCCGTCGGAGAGGACGAGCGAGTCCCGCACCAGGCGTTCCCCGAGGACCCTCTCCCGGAACAAGACCACATCCTCCTCCGTCCGCGGCGGCCCAGGCAACGGCGGGCGGACGGTGATCGCCCTGCCATCCCCTTCCACGATGTCCACCGTCGCCGGGGAGATGACCTCCTCGAGCAGCTCCTCCGTTACGAGCCCTTGAAGCTCGTCGGTGATCGCGTAGATCTTCGCCAAAGACGAGAGGTCAAAGAGCGTCCCCCCTTCCTCAGCAGCGATCGCGAACATGAACAGCGACTGACCGCCAAAAAGCTCTCGGGTTCTCTCAAACTCGGCCACCACCGGATCGCCGGCCGGGAGCATCTTCGAGTAGTCGGCCTGGAACCCAAGGCGAGGGAGGAACGCGGCGAAGATCCCCGTGACGACAAGAATCCCCAGGAGGGTCCACACCGGGCGATCCACCACCCCGCGCAGGATCCGCTTCACGCCTAGTTCACCCCCACGAGCAGCCCCAACCGCGGGAACGGCTCATCCGGCCACGGGGCGGAGGGAAGCGACAGCATCGCCCGCACCTTGAAGACGCCGGCGGGGCGCAGACCGCGCCGGGCCTCCGCGGGCGCCGACTCCTCCATCGTCGTGGTCTCGTCCACGATGAGCGGGCGTGCCTCTTGGCCGATCGCCACCGCACCGATCAGGGCAAGCATGCACACCATGCCCACGAGTCTCTTCGCCGTCATGATCGCTCCTTTTCCGGACGTAGCGCCCGCCACGCGAGTTCCGCAAGCTCCCGCGGGCCCTCCCGCCGCAGCTCCCGCGCCACGTCGTCCCGGGCGACCACCCGCGCCGTGACCGCCTCCACGAGCCCGAGCAGGGCATACGCGGTCAGGAGGGGATGCGCTGGTCGAATCTCGCCGCGCGCCATCGCCTGGGAGAGGAGATCGGCGATACACCTTGCGTACTCCTCCCGTAAGGCGAGGATTTGAGTCCGCAACGCCGGCAACTCCCCGTGCCACGGTCGGCTCACCAACCGCCCCAGCTCCTCTCCCTCCGCAACGGACGCGAAGTGGAGCTCGACGACCCGCCGCACCACCTCCGGCGCCGACATCCCTTCCTGCCATAGCGCTTGCGCTTCCGCGAGCCGCTGGTCGTACTCCTGCCGGAGGACAGCCATGAACACGTCCTCCTTGGACGGGAAGTAATGGTAGAGAGCGCCGATCGAGACCCCGGCTTCCTCCGCGATGAGGCGCATCCCCGTGCCGTGAAACCCGTGCCGGGCGAACAGGCGCGCCGCGGCCTCGCGGATCCGGAGGGCGAGGCCTAGCCCTGCCTCTTCTTCCGAACGAACGTTCGTTCGCACAGGGGAGAGTATACCCAGTTGGCCCAGTGTCGCAAGCCAGCAGCCTGTGTGCCAGTAGCCCGCTGAGCCTTCGGCTACCTG
>CAYSZC010000110.1:0-4330 GCA_964435345.1 uncultured Thermotogaceae bacterium | reverse complement strand
GACTGGGGGTTCCCAACCCCAGAGTTCATGCTTGTTGTTCTTCGTGTCCTTTGTGGTGGGGTTTTCGGTTGACCGGGTGTTCTCGGCGTTCTCTGCGCGCTCTGCGGTGAGATCCGTCCGGCTGTTCGTAGCGTCGCAGCTCGTCTGCGACGGCCTTCCGCAATCGGTGAACCGGCGAACCGACCAACCGGCGAACTGCCTTGCCGTCGGTCACGAACCCCGACGCTACGGAAGCGTTGTAGCGTCGGGCACTGTGTCCGACGGCCTAAGGGTGGTTGCGACTCCGGTGGGCCAGCCGTATAGTCCTCCCTGACATGGTTTCTGTTCACCGTTGGCTCGAGTTCCTGTTCGGCCAGACGAACGAGCAGCGGCTTCGCCGGCTCCTCCCGTTGGTCGAGGAGACGAACGCGTGGGCTGAGGGAATGCGCGCCCTGCCCGACAACGACCTCCGGAACAAGACCGCGGAGTTCCGGGGACGCCTCGCGGCCGGGGAGACGCTGGATGACTTCCTCCCCGAGGCGTTCGCCGCGGTGCGGGAGGCCGCGGCGCGCACGATCGGCCTCCGTCCGTTCGACGTTCAGATCATGGGCGCGATCGTCCTCCACCAGCGGCGGATCGCGGAGATGAAGACCGGGGAAGGGAAGACCCTCGTCGCCACGATGCCTGCCTACCTCAACGCGCTCGTGGGCAAGGTCCACATCGTGACCGTGAACGACTACCTCGCCCGCCGCGACCGCCACTGGATGGGCCCGGTGTACGAGTTCATGGGCCTCACGGTCGGGCTCCTCCAGGAGACGTCGCCCCCCGAAGAGCGCAAGTCCGCCTACGCCTGCGACATTCTGTACGGCACGAACGCCCAGTTCGGGTTCGACTACCTCCGCGACCACATGGTGGCCTCCCGCTCCCAGAAGGTGCAGGGCCGGTTGGACTACGCGATCGTGGACGAGATTGACAACATTCTCATTGACGAGGCGCGGACCCCGCTCATCATCTCCGGCCCGACCGCGGACACGGCACGGCACTACCGGGAGTTCGCCACCTTGGCCAAACGGTTCAAACCCGACCTGGACTTCGAGGTGAACGAGGAGCAGCGGCGGCTCTCCCTCACCGAGGCCGGGTGGCAGAAGGCTGAGCAGATTCTAAAGTTCGACAACATCGCCGATGCCCGGGCGACCACCGCCCGCTACCACCTGGAGACGGCGCTGCGGGCGCGGATGTTCTTCCATCGCGATCAGCAGTACATCGTGAAGGACGGCCGGGTGATCATCGTGGACGAGTTCACCGGCCGGATGATGCCCGACCGCCGCTACTCGGGGGGCCTCCACCAGGCGATCGAGGCCAAGGAGAACCTTTCGGTCCAGCGGGAGAACCAGACCCTGGCCCAGATCACCCTCCAGCACTACTTCCGCCTCTACCGCGGGCTCGCCGGGATGACCGGCACCGCCAAGACTGAGGAAGACGAGTTCAAGGAGATCTACGGCCTAAATGTGGTCCAGGTCCCCACCAACCGCCCGCTGATCCGGGAAGCGCTCCCCGACGTGATCTACCGCGCGAAGAAGGCCAAGTTCGAGGCGATGGCCGACGAGGTGGCGAGGCTCCACGCCGAAGGGCGGCCGGCGTTGATCGGCACGACCTCGATCGAGGATTCGGAGGACCTGTCGCGGCTCCTCAAGCGGCGGGGCCTCTCCCACCAGGTCCTGAACGCCAAGTACCACGAGAAGGAAGCCCAAATCGTCGCCCAGGCCGGGCGCCTGGGGGCGATCACGATCGCCACGAACATGGCCGGGCGGGGAACGGACATCGTTCTTGGGGGTAGCCCCGAGTTCCGGGCTCGCGCCGAGGCCGATCCTGTGGAGGACCCACAGAAGCACGGAGAACTCCTTGCGCGCTATCGGAAAGAGGCCGAGGAAGAGCGTCGAGTAATCGTCCAAAAGCACGACTGGGATGTGGTGGTACCGACCGGGCTCGTAGGGCGGATGAAGGGCCTCTGGAGGAGGGTGAAGCAACGGATAACGCGGAAGCCTGTTTCAACTTCGCCCTACACTGAGCGTTGTCTGCGGGCAATCCGCCAGTGGTGCGGGGACACCGGGCGCCCGTTCCGGGCCGAGGAGTGGGAGGGCATCGCCCGGGGCGGGCTCGCTGTCCTCGGGTTCCAGCGGCACGAGGCGCGGCGCATTGACGATCAGCTCGCCGGGCGGTCCGGCCGCCAGGGAGACCCCGGATCGAACCAGTTCTTCCTGGCCCTCGAGGACGACCTCCTGCGGATCTTCGGCGGGGAGAGGCTGTCCGGCCTGATGGAGCGCCTCGGGGTCAAGGAAGGGGAGGCGATCACCCACAACCTCCTCACCCGCTCCATCCGCCGCGCCCAGAAGCGGGTCGAGGAACGGAACTTCGAGATCCGCAAACGGCTCCTGGAGTACGACGAGATCATGGCCCGCCAGCGGGAAGCGGTGTACGCCCTGCGGGAGAGGTTCCTCCTCCCCGAGCCCGGGGAAGAAGCGGACGACGGCGCCCTCCGGGAGCACTTCGCGGCGATGACCGCGGAGTACGCGGAGATCCTCGCCGATCGGTACGCGCCCGGCCCCTCGCCTGAGGCGTGGGATCTGCCAGGGCTCCTCCGGGAGCTCGGGCAGGTGTGCGCGAACCCGCCCGCGGACATCCCCGCCCACCGTCGGGAGGAGATCTCCGCCGCGGTAGGAGACGCCCTCCGTTCTCAGTTCGACTCCCAATGGACCCGGCTTGCCCCGCACTTCCCGATGATCGCGCGGATGGTGCTCCTCCGAACGACGGACGAGAACTGGCGCCAGCACCTCCTCGAGCTCGACGAGCTCCGGGAGGGGATCGGGCTCCGCGCCTACGGGGGCACCGATCCCCTGGTCGAGTTCAAGCGCGAGGCGCACCGCGTGTTCCAGGAGATGATCCTCCGCAGCGAGGAGGAAGCGCTGCGGTTCCTCCTCTCCCCCCGGCTTGCCGTGCGCGCGGAGCCCGCGGAGGGGCGGGCGGCGACCGTCTCCGCCCCGGCCCCGCTGGCCTCGCGCACGAGTACGACCGCGATCCCGGCGCGGCGGGCGCGAACCTCCACGACAGCCACCGCCGGCGGCGGCAAGGTCGGCCGCAACGACCCGTGCCCGTGTGGGTCGGGCAAGAAGTACAAGCACTGCCACGGGAAGTAGCCCTGATCCCTTGAAATCTGGGTCCAACCGTCTATCATTCGACTTAGCAATCGAAGGCGGTGAGTGCTAAGTGCGTGGACGAAGGGCCAGGTTGCTTGTCGAGGTCGTGGACCGGTACGTCCGGACCCGCCAGCCTGTTTCCTCGCAAGAGATCGCGGTGGAGTACCGGCACCGGTTCAGCTCGGCCACGATCCGCAACGAACTCCTTGCCCTGGAGGGAGAGGGCTTCCTGTACAAGCCGTATCCCTCTTCGGGCCGGGTCCCCACCGCTCAGGGGTTCCGGTTCTTCGCCGAGTGGTTGCTCGAGCTCGCCGAGCTGGGGGCAGACCCCCCACTTCCGGCCGAGCGCCACGAGGTTGAGACCGGGGCAGCGCCCGATCTGTTCCGGCGCACGGCGCTCCTCCTCTCGGCGATGACGAAGGAGCTGGGGTTCGTGGTACCCCCTCCGCGGGAGCGCGTGCGCCTGAGCGCCCTGGTCATGCGCCGGGTCGGGCCGGCCACGGTGCTGGCCGTGACCGTGTCCGAACTGGGCGCGGTGGAGTCCAGGCTGCTCTCGCTCGACCTCGATCTCGCGCCCGAGGAGTTGGCCGAGGCGGAGGAGTTCCTTGCCGGCTGGCTCCAGGAACACACCTTGGCCGAGTCCCCGCTCGCCGGGCGACCGCCCGACGGCTGGCACACCCGGGCTGCACTGGGAGCGCTCGCGATCCTGCGGCGACTGTCCCAGGGCGACCCCGAGAGGGGCTTGTACATCGAAGGGTGGTCGCAACTCCTGTCCGAGCTTGCCGTGCGGTCCCCGGCCTGGGCATTGGCCCGGGGGCAGGCGCTGCTCCGCGTCCTGGACGAGGCGCAGGGGTTCACCGATCTCCTCCACGGATTGAGACGACAGGAGGAGGGGATCGCCATCCATGTCGGCGATGCCTCCGTTCCCGAGTTCGAAGACTTGAGCGTCGTGTCCGCGCCGTACATGGGGGGCAGCGGGGTCGTGGGGGTGATCGGGCCGCTGTGGATGGACTACGCCCGCGCCTTCTCTGCCGCCCGGTACGTGGCCGGCCGACTCGGAGCGATCCTCGCGGCCGGGCCGGGAAGAGGAGAGTGACGTGCTTAGAAGCCGTTTCAAAACGCGGGATTGCCAACATGCCACCACAAAGGACACGAAG
>CAYSZC010000109.1:3099-4397 GCA_964435345.1 uncultured Thermotogaceae bacterium | reverse complement strand
CAAACGCGCATGGCGGGAGGAATGGCGAGAATGGACATACGGACTGAAGTGGAACGGCAGCTTGCGGTGATGGAGCGAAACGCGGAGACCCTTCTCCCGCGGGACGAACTGGCGCAGAAGATCGAGCGGTCGCTCCGGGAGAAGAAACCGCTCCGGGTGAAGCTCGGGATTGACCCCTCCGCGCCGCAACTCACGCTTGGGCACGCTGTGGTGCTGCGGAAGTTGAGAGTGTTCCAGGATCTCGGGCACACCGCGGTCCTCGTGGTGGGGGACTTCACCCGGCGGATCGGAGACCCGTCTGGCAAATCCAAGACCCGGGAGCCGATGTCGCCGAGCGAGATCGAGCGGAACATGCTCACCTACCGAGAGCAGGCGTTCCGGATCCTCGATCCGCGGAAGGCGGAGGTCCGCTACAACTCGGAGTGGCTGGAGAAGCTGACCCTGGCTCAGGTGGTCGGGCTTACCGCCCGGTACACGGTGGCGCGGATGCTCGAACGGGAGGACTTCCAGCGTCGGTTCCGCGATGGAGCGGCGATCACGATCATGGAGTTCCTGTATCCCCTTGCTCAGGCTTACGACTCGGTGGCGGTGCGGGCCGACATCGAGCTCGGCGGGTCCGACCAGCGGTTCAACCTCCTCATTGGCCGGGACATCCAGGAGGCCTACGGCCAGGATCCCCAGGTCATCCTCACGATGCCACTCCTCATCGGGACCGACGGCACCTACGCGATGTCCCAGTCCCGGGGCAACTACATCGGGGTTGCGGAACAGCCGGAGGAGCAGTTCGGCAAGCTGATGTCGCTCCCCGACGAGCTGATGCCGCAATACTGCCAGCTCCTCACCGATACCCCGTGGGAGGAGCTGGCCCCTCTTCACCCGAAAGAGGCGAAGAAACGGCTGGCGGGGATGCTCGTGGCGTGGTTCCACGGCGAGGAAGAGGCCCGGAAGGGGCAGCAGTATTTCGAGCGGGTGTTCGAGGACGAGCGTCCACCGGAGGAGATGCCGGAGGTCGGGGTGGAAGGGCTGCTCGATGGGGACGGGACCGCAGGCATCGTGGACCTCCTCGTCGCGGCGGGGATGGCCGCGTCGCGGTCGGAGGCGCGGCGGCTCGTGGAGCAAGGGGGGGTTCAGCTCGACGGG
This sequence comes from uncultured Thermotogaceae bacterium, assembly GCA_964435345.1. GTDB lineage: Bacteria > Bipolaricaulota > Bipolaricaulia > Bipolaricaulales > Bipolaricaulaceae > Bipolaricaulis. The sequence continues at coordinate 3,257 of CAYSZC010000109.1, read as the reverse complement.
GCGAAGGTCGCCTCGCCCCACGATCGGGTTGCGGTGCGGTCCGGGATGATCCTGCGGGCGGGACGGCTCCGGTTCGCCCGCCTCGTGGTCTGATCGGAGCCCCTGCGATCAGGTCAACCGGGCCGCGGATCGGATCTCGCGGACGTACGGCAACTGCT
>CAYSZC010000109.1:0-2999 GCA_964435345.1 uncultured Thermotogaceae bacterium | reverse complement strand
TGCGATCAGGTCAACCGGGCCGCGGATCGGATCTCGCGGACGTACGGCAACTGCTTGCGCGGTTCAGCCGCCCAGGGTTTCCCGCACCTCGCGTTCGAAGTCGTCGCGATCGAAGATGGACGACCGGATCGGGTGGAGGTTGACCACGATCCCCTCGTACCCGCCCCTCTTCTCCGCCTCGGGGCGCTCCGCGGAGCGATCGATCCAGCGGATGGAAATCCCGGGTGCGATCTTCTCGATGGCCTGCGCTGCCCACACGCGGAACGGGTACGTCCACAGGCAGAACGAGGGACCATGGATGATGACGATCCGCCCCGCGTCCTCCTCTTGGGGAAGGTAGGTGGGCGGGGCTCGCCGGGGCGGGCAGCGCGTGCCCGGCTGAAGAGGGAGGAAGAGGAAGTCCGGGTCGTCGCCCACCGGCTCGAACCCGCGGCGGCGGAAGAACTCCTGCGCGGGGAGTTGACCGGGATCGTGGCCGGGGAACGTCCGCGTGGCGATCCCGAGAGCAGGCCGCCCCCCATTCCAGGGTTGCGGGCGCTGCATTTCCTCCACGACGGCACGCAGCAAATCCGTGCCGACCCCCTTCCGCCAATGATGGTCGTGGGGAACGAAGATGCAGTGGATGTGGACCACCGGCTCCGCAGGTACCGGTTCGTATTGAATGATCCCAACCGGTTCAGATCCGATGTAGGCGATCTTGGCAAACGGGGTGCTCGTCCGAAGCTTCTCCGCGATCCACGCTTCCTTGGCCTCTCTTCCCTTCACAAATGCGGGATCGCTTCGCCTGTCCGGCGGGACGCAGAACCAAGCGAGGTCGTGCATGGTCTTCCCAGACGCGCTTACGATGCGGATTCCTGGCAACCTTCCCTCCTCCCTGCGCCGTGCACGATTGTAGCGCGGGCATTGTCGAGAAGTGGGGAGCCTCGTTCGTGACCGTCAGGATGGGGGCACGGGGGCTCTATCGGCGCAGGTCGAGTTCCCCTCCGTCCCCGGCAAGGAACCCCAGTGCGTCCGGGCACACGTCCCCGCGGTAGTTGCCGTGGAACACGTTGCGCCCTCCTTCCACCCGGCCGGTGAACACATGTCCTGCCCCGATGCAGAGCCCGTGGTACAGGGCCACCCCGGCCCCGGAGTTCTCGACGATCATGTTCTCCTCGATGATGGCCTGAGCGGAGTCGCGCAGCACGATGCCGCCGTTCCATCCGCTCTCCGTGATGTGGCACCCCATGATCGCTGCCCGGGACGATCCGCCAAGGCCGATCCCGCACACGGCGTTCGCAACGAACGAGCTCTCCCGGACCTCGCCCTGGGCCGCGCCCCACAGCCACATCCCGCCCTGCTCGTTGCGGGACAGGCTGCACCGGAGGAGCGCGATCCACGTCTCGTCTGCGGCGTGGATTCCGCGGCCGTTGTCGGAGAGCACGCAGTCGGTGAGGGAGGCCCGGGCGTTCGCCCCCAGCGATAGCCCCTCCGACCCGTATCCCAGCGCGACTCCCGACATGACGAGGTCCGCCCCGCCGACGAGGGACAGCACCGGGGACTCCCCGCTGGACCTCGCGGTGAGGAGGACGATCCCGTCCGCCTCGATGCGGAGGGGTTTTCCGAGCGTGACTCCCCCCGTGTAGATGCCCGCTGCGAGCACGAGCCTCCCCCCGGGAAGAAGGGCGTCCACCGCCTCCTGGACCGTGGCGTGCGTCGGGTTCGGGAAGCGCACCTCTTCTTGGGACGGTTCCACGAGCGGGGCCCTCAGCGAACCGGGTAGGTTCCCCGCGAGGTCCGCGCCGTTCCCCCACATCCGGTTCCCTTCTCCCCACGGCTGGGCACGGGACAAGGACAGGATTCCGTGCGTTGTCCAGGAGTCAATGCGGTTGTGGCTGATCTCGGCTTGTGCGGCGCCCCCGATGTAGATCCCCGATCCCCGACCGCGGGAGATCGTGGATCCGAGGATCGTGGCCCGTGCCGTTCCGTGGACCTCGACCCCGTTCCACCTGATCCCCGAGATCGTGCAGGCGGCGATCCGCACCTGGGACGCGCCCCGTACTTCCACCCCGTCCCAGGTCTCCTCGATCGTGCACTCGGAGAGGGTGGCGTCGGCCGCGTGCTCGATCCAGACCCCTGTCCCCTTGTGGGAGGAGATCGTGCAGCCCCTGAGCTGGGCCGAAGCCCTGTCGCGCAGCAGGATCCCGTGACCGTCGCACCGGGTGATCGTGGAGTCCGTGGCGACGAGTTGGCTGGAGTCGCGGACCCACAGCCCGTGGCTTTCGCTCTCAGAGACGTTGGAGCGAGCCAATTCGAGCCGCGCCGCGCCGGCGAGCCAGATCCCGGGGCCGCGGTTCCTGGAAATGGAGCTGGCGGTTATGGATGCCTGGGCCTGGTCTGTGGCTTCCAGCCCGGAGCCGATGTTGTTGGTGATCGTCGAGTCGTTGAACGTCGCCCGAGCGGCGCCGCGGAGGAAAACGCCGCTTCCGGCATTCCCAGAGAAGGCGCACCTCTCGATCTGGACCACCGCCGTGCCCTCGACCAGGAGGCCGTGGGCGCACCCTCTTGGCTCAGGGCAGCTTCCCGTGGCCCCGGTGAACGTGATCCCGGCGATGACGATCGGCGCTCCCGGCTCGGTCACCGCGATCCAGATCACGGGCCGGGCGAGCTGGACGCCACGGACCTCGGTCTTTTCCCGTCCGGCGCCGCGGAGGGTGAGGGGCTTTGTCACCCGGATGCTCTCGTTCCAGGTACCGGCCGGGAGGCAGATCACGGCCCCGGCCGGGGCGCGGTCAATCGCGGCTTGCAGGGACTCCCCGGCCCGCAGGGTGAGGGTGCACGGGGCGGCCTCTCGCTCCGGGGGTCGCGCGCACGAGACGAGAAGGCAGGCCCCGAGCGCGATCACGATCCACAGGAGGGCATTCCGGATCCTCAATGAGCCACGCATGGGCGAGGATTGTAGAAAACGACATGGCGGAGCGCCACCCGGGTTAGCAGCCCGTCTGCCAGTAGCCCGCTGA
>CAYSZC010000108.1:0-4399 GCA_964435345.1 uncultured Thermotogaceae bacterium | reverse complement strand
TGGGCCCGCAGCTCGTCCAGGGACGACGCGCCGAAGTAGGCGAGCAACGCCGGGGTCACGGTGAGGACCTTCGTCGGACCCTGGACCTCGGCCTCGACGAACCCCCGGGCGACGAGCTCGCCGATCTGGCCGTACGCCCGCTGCCCGCGCATCTTCACCACTTGGGACTGGAGCACCGGGGCCTGATACGCGATCACGGCGAGGGTGCGCAGGGTCTGCTCGGGGATGTCCTGGTGCGGGGCGAAGGGCCGGACGGCGGACGCGAGCTCTCCCTTGACCCGTAGGACGTACCCGCCGCCTTCATTGACGAGCTCCACCCCTCGATCCGGAGCGGAGCACTCGTCGGCCAATGCCTGGATCAGCCGGCCCACCGCCTCCTCGGAAAGCCCCGCTACCTCGGCCAATCTCGCCAGAGACAACGGGCGGTCGGCCACGAACAGCGCCGCCTCAACGAGGGCCTTGGCTTCCATCCGGGATCTCGACCAGAACCTCCCCCAGGAACTCTTCCTGGAACAGGCGTACCTTCCCTTGGGCGTCGAGGTGGAGGAGCTCCATCAATCGGGCCACCTGCTCCCCGGGCTCGGGCTGCGCCACGGCCCGGAATGGGACCACCCGCTCTCCGTTGACCAAGGTCAGGAGGAACTGCAACAGCCGGATCACCCGCTGGGTGAAGGGCTCCCGCTCCACGTCTAGTCCCAGGTCCTCGGGGGATATGACGATCTCGCGCAACGCCCGGCGCCGCTCGGCAGACAGAGCCGCCCGCAACGCCCGCCCCAAGTCCCCCACGGTGGCTCGTCCACGGGGGGCTCGCCGCAATGGGAGCCGGAGCTCGGGGGCGATGTACACCGGGGCCTCTCCCGCCGCCAGCTCCGCGACCACTTCCTCCACCGCCTCTTCTACCGTAGGGGGAGCGCCACCGTCCCTGACCCAATCCGACTTCATCCGCAGGAGCACCGAGCTCGCGAGCACCATCCGCCCCGGGACGGCGAACTCCAGGTCCCGCCCCACCATGTAGGCGCGGAACCGGCCGATGAGCTCGATCAGGTCGAACGTCCACGGGTCGAGGTCCGCGGTCAGGCGCCGGAACAGGCCCTCCCAATCGGCCTTGGTGAACGACTGCGGCTCGAACAACTCAAGCTCGGGCATGCTCAAGCTCCATTCCCAACACGTCGGAGGCCCCATCCCGCAGCAGGACCCCGTACACCCGGTCGGCGTGACGAACGACCTCTTCGTTGTGGGAGATCATGACCACCTGTGCCTCCCGGGCGAACTCGCGCAGGAGCCGCGCCAATCGCTCGGAGTTGGCCTGGTCGAGGGCCGCGTCCACCTCGTCGAGGAAGTAGAACGGGGCCGGCCGGCCGGAGGCGAGCGCCAGCACGAACGCGATCGCCACGAGGGTCTTCTCCCCTCCCGACAGGGAGTCGAGCAGCCGCGGCTCCTTCCCCGGCGGGCGGGCCTCGATGAGCAGCCCGGACCCGATGTTCCCCGGCTCGGCGAGGGCGAGACTCGCCTGTCCCCCTCCGAACAGCACCTGAAACAGCCGGTTCAGCTCGACCGACACGGTCTCCATCGTAGCAAGGAACTTCTCCCGCTTCTTGCCCTCGATTTCCCCGATGAACCGTTCGATCTCGTGCTTCTCCGTCTCCAGGGTGGCGACGCGGTCCTTCAGGTTCTGGTACTCGGCGAGGAACGCGTCGTAGTCGGCGATCGCCCGCAGGTTTACCGTGCCGAGCTCGGCCTGGCGCCGTTCGGCCTGCCGCAGCCGGGCCTGGAGGACCTCGATCGAGCCGGCCTCGCCGCCCCCTGGGGGTTCGGCCGCCTCTCCCATCGCCGCGAGTTCTCCCTCGATCTCTGCCGCTTCGCGCTCGTAGCGGGACAGGTTCGCTCGGAGCCGTTCGAGATCCCGGTACGCCTCCCGGCGGCGGTCGCGGCGGGCATGGAGCTCGCCCTCTTCGGTCGCCTTCGCGGTCTTGACCTTCGCCACCGTCTTGGACCACTCGGCAAGGGCGGCCTCGGCCGCGGCTACCTCCGCGGAGAGCGCCTCCATCTCCCGCCGCAGGCGTGTGAGCGCCTCCTCGCGGGACCTCAACTGGGCCTGGCGTGGGGAGAGGTCCAACCCGGCCCGCCGGGCCGGGGCCCCCCCGACGATCGCCCCGCCCCGCTCGAGCAGATCCCCGTCGAGGGTCACTACCCGCACGCCAAGGGCGTCCCGCACCGCCTCCAGGGACTCGGCGATCAGTGTGTCCCCGAGCGCGTAGAGAAGGGCCGGTCGAACGTCGGCCGGGCACTTCACGAAGTCCACAGCGAGCCCGAGGACGCCCGGCAGCCGGGCCGCGGCCCGGGCCTTGGCCGACACAGACGGCACGGCGATCCGATCGAGGGGCAGGAATCGCGCCCGCCCGACCTTGTGTTCCTTGAGGTGCCGAACGGCCTGCAGGGCGAGGTCGCGGGTCTCGACCACGAGGTCGTGGCCATGCCCTCCCAGCGCCGTGGAGAACGCGATCTCCATCCCCTCCTTGGGGATCGCAAGTTGCCCCAGGGTCCCCTTCACCCCGCCCCAGCGCAGCGCGAGCACCGCCTGCACCGCCTCCGACGGGCGGTCCTGACGGGACAGGAGGTCGCGCATGTCGGCGATCGTCTCCTGGAGGGACGCGATCTCCCGCTCGGTGAGCCGGGCCTCGGCCTCCTTGGTGGCCAGCATCCCCCGCAGCCGCTCCGCCCCACGCACGAGGTCGGACAGCCCGTCGTCGGCGCTCGGAGGCGCCTGGCGCCCCGCCCGCTCCCGGGTCTCGATCTCCCGATCCAGGCGCTCGACCTCGGCGGCGAGATCCTCGACCTCGCCCCGGAGGCGCCCGGTCTGGGCCTGCGCCTTGTCCAAGGCGGCCTTGCGGGCCTGGACCCGGCGCCAACCGAGGGTCGCCGCGATCCGCTCCCGCTCCGCGGCGATGGCCTGGTATTCCAGGGCCGCCTCCCGCTCGCGGTACAGGGCCGCCAGCCGCTGCCGCCGCTCGGCGAGGAGGATCCGACTCGTGTTGAGCCGCTCCTTGACCTGTCCCAACTCCTCGATCGCCTTGGCCTTGCGCTCCTCGTAGGCGGCAATGCCGGCCACCTCGTCCAAGATCTCGCGGCGCTGGCGCGGGGATCGCTCCAGGACGTCAATCACCATCCCCTGTTCCACGATGTGGTAGCCGTCTCGCTCGATGTGGGCAAGGGTCAGCAGGGCCTCTACGTCACGGGCGGCGGCCACGCGGCCCTGAATGCGGTAGGTGGACGCGGTGCGCGTGATGCGCCGCGAGAGGTGGACTTCCTCTCCCGCCTCGGGGAGGAGTTCGTCGAACGTCCCGGCGCGGTTGTCGAGGGTCAGGGTCACCTCGGCCTCGTCCACCGGATCCCCTCGTGCCGGGGCGTGGAGGAGGTGTTCGATCCGCTCGGCCCGCAGGGCCTGGGAGCGGCGACCCATCACGAACGTGAGGGCATCGAGGAGGTTCGACTTCCCGGTCCCGTTCTCGCCGATGATGGCGGTGAACCCCGGGTAGAAGTCGAGCGCCACGCGGCGCCGAAACGACTTGAACCCGTGGACCGTGAGCCGGCGGATGGTGGTCATGGGCTGGCGAACGGGGAACGGGACACGGCGCGGCGGCGATCCTCGCCGGGCGCCGGGGGTTGAGGGGCGACGAGGACCTGCTCGATTCGGTACAGGTTGTAGTCGTTGGGTACGGCGGTCCCCCTCTCCCACCGCATCACCGTGGGCACGGACACCCCGATCTCGGCAGCGAGGGCTCGCTTGCTCAATCCGTGACGCAACCTATGGTCCCTCAGCCGGTCTCCGACCTCTCCCATACCGCCTCCCTGCCTGTGCGTGCGCGCACGCAGACAGGCCCGAACACGCTACAAGTGTAACGTTCGTTACGCGGGACGGCAAAGAAAGAGGGCGCGGCTGCTTCGCCGCGCCCATCTCACTTCTCCGTCTAACTCCCACCAAGGAGGGTCAGCGCGAGGGCGGCCAGCCCGGCGAGCAGGGCGACGATCGCGATGCCCTGAGCCATCGCCATCCCATCTTGGAGGGCCGTCACGTCCAGGCCCACCACGGTCGTCTCGACCGTCGCCAGCCGTGCCTCGTGGTCGTCCACCCGTGCCTGAAGGGCCCCGATCGTCGTCTGCAGGTCCGCGGTGAACCCGCCGACCGCCTTCTCCAGCCAGACGATCTTCTCCCGGTTGTTCTCGATCTTGATGCCCAGGGCCTGGACGGACCGCTCGAGGGCGAGGATCCGGCGCTGCAGCGAGCCGATGTCCTGGGCCTCGAGGGCGGCGATGCGCCCGGCATGGTCGGAGAGCTGGCGGTTGATGCCGGCAATCGAACCCTGCAGGGCCAACGCCTGGTCGTCAAGCTTGGCGCCCA
>CAYSZC010000107.1:0-4401 GCA_964435345.1 uncultured Thermotogaceae bacterium | reverse complement strand
AAAAAAGGCTCTTCGCTGAATCGTGTGGGTAACCGTTCTACATAGAGTCGGTGCATCACACACAGCGAGGAGGTTGTCGCCGGCGTTCGTCGCCGGGGTGGGGAGTCACCTTCCGGAGGCGAGCATCACGTTCGATCGGTTCCACATGCTGATGAGCAAGGCCGTGGACACGGTGAGGAGGGAAGAAGCGACGGGGGCGAACGTACTCAAGCGCACGCGCTGTGGCTGAAGAATCCGGAGTCGGGGGACGGCGCGTCAGCGGGGGAAGCTCCCGGGCCTGCGCTGCCACAAGGCTGAAGACAGCGAGGGCGTACCAGATTCGGCTCACGCTCCAGGCGCCTGGCGCCCAACCCGACCGGTAGGCCGGGGAGGCCTGAAAAGGTGGTACTTCTGGGCGACACACGCACGGCTGCAGCCGGTGATCCAAGCGGCCAAGGCGATCAAGCGCCGCTGGGAGGGTGTGCTGAACTGGTTCGGCAGTCGGCTAACCCTGGGCTTCCTGGAGGGGGCAGGCAGTCTGGCGCCGGTGAAAGCCAAGGCCCACGGCAACCACGAGGAATCTCATCGCCATGGCGTACCTACTGGCTGGTAAGCTCGACTTCGACTTACCCACATGAAACAGCGAGGCGCCAGTAGTGGTCTACCACCGCGTCCAGCAAGCTGTAGGCGCGGATCCGCCCTTGGGCTGAGCGAATCCGCTCCGGCGCCGGATCGGGCACGTCTCCTTCCCGCTCTTGAAAGGACACCACCCAGTTCGGTCCGATGACCAGGGCTCGCCTGCTCGTCCTCCAGCCCCCCGTCGCCGCGCCGGTACAGCATCCGCAAGACCAGGAACAAGCAAACCTTGGGGCGCTGCCCGGTGTGGAGCACGTCCTCGAGCACGAGAGGGCGAATCCCGAAACACCGACCCGGGGCCTCGATCACCTCGACCGGATGGAGGCCGTCCCCGTTGACCTACGTCACGGCGGGAGGGGCCACGGCCACGCGCTCGGTCACGTCCACGGTCTGTTCCAGGACCTGCGTGGCGTCGTAGCGGATGAGGGTGACCTTCACCTCCTCTGCCCTCACCGCGCTGACGTGGACGAACGTCCCCGGAGGGAGGCCGGCCGTGGGCGATCTGCGTGAGGGAAACTGCGCCATGGGCGCCTTCGCCGACGCAGCTACGATCGAGAGGGCAACCCCGAGAGGAGTTCCTCAGACTGGCTGGAGATGAGGGGTTCCTGGGCGAACCGAGCGAGGATGACGCCCTGGACTTCGTCCAGGTTCTGGTAGTGGTCCGAGGCCCGGATGAGGTCCACCGAGGTCGAGCCCCGCCCCGGGCCGAGCACGGTGACGCGCTTCCCGCGCCGGCTGAGGTAGTCCACCAGGGTCACGAAGTCAGAATCGCCCGTGACGAGGACGAACTCCTCCACAAGGTCGGCCAGGTTCACCGCCTCCAGCACGAGATCGGTGTCCATGTTCGCCTTCATCCCACCATCGGCGTGCTCCCGGACCGGCTTCGTGATCACCCGGAATCCCATGAACGACAGGGCATCAATGAGGCGCATCCGCCGCTCGTCGTCGCGCCGGTAGGGGATGAACGCGAGGAGCTTGACCTCGCGCTCGTCCAGTCTGTGTTGCCGCTTGATGTACTCCTTGAGGGCGTCGTAGCGCACCTCGTATCCTTGACGCTCGAACGTCTCCTGAATGTTCTGCACGTCCACCAATGCCGCCACTCTTAGTTCCATGGTACCTCCACGTGGGCTCAGGGAAGAAATCGGATTGGATCTAGACCCAAATCTGAGCTTGCCTACAAAGGATATCGGATCGCGACAGGATTTCAAGGCACCCCGCCGCGGAAGGCCATCCGGGAGAGATATTCCGGTAGGATTGGGGGGGGGAAGGAGGGCTTGTGCTGAAGAAGATCCACATCCGGACGAAGACGCATGAGGAAGCGCGGGACATCACCGACGAGGTCCAGCAGGCGGTGGCGGAGTCGGGGGTGAGGGAAGGGTTCATCGTCATCTACATCCCTCACGACGCGGCGGCGGTGAGCATCCACCGCACGCTGGCCGAGGCAAACGCCCCGCAGCTCGACCGAATGCTCGACGCCGTGAACCCGGACCGCGAGACGCCGGAGTACACCAAGGCGGCGTTCGTGGCCCCGACCGAGGTCGGGGTGGTCGTGGACGGGCGGATGGTCCTCGGGGACGGCCAACGCGTGTACTTCTACGAGTTCGACGGCCCTCAGGATCGGGTCGTGTACGTGTACGCGGGGGCGTAAGTCTTGCTGGCCCGAGACGCAGGGGGAAGGTAGCATACCGGGGCCGGCGACACTGAGATCCGGCCCTGCCCGTTCACCCGCTGCCGGACCTGGCCGCAGCGGCGGATGCCGTCGAGGGCGGGCGCGTTGACCGCGGTTTCGTCCGGGTTGAGATCGCCCGTGCGCAACACGGCATCCGTACGATCGTTGGCGAAGCTGTGGACTTAGGAGGAGCGCAATGAACTACGACCAGGCTCTGGCCTACATTCATTCCCTGCCGCGATTCGCGCCGCCGCCGGGGCTGGACAGGATGCGGTCCTTTCTGCGCCTGCTTGGCGAGCCGCAGAGAGGCCCGCAGTATGTCCACGTCGCCGGAACCAACGGCAAGGGCTCAACCACAGCCATGGTCGCCTCTATATTGCACTGCGCCGGATACCGCACCGGCATGTATACGTCGCCCCACCTTGAGCGATTCGAGGAACGCATCGCCGTCGGTGGCGAGCCGATCAGCCCGCAGACGGTTGCAAGGCTGGCCGGACGGATGCGGCAGGCGGCCGGGGCCCTGGCGGCGCAGCAGCTCGCGAGCCGGGAGGAACACGGGCGCACGCGGCCACCCGGGCAGGCTCACGGGCTGATCGAGTTCGAGCTTATCACCGCCATGGCCTTTGAGCACTTCAGGTCGGCCGGATGCGAGATGGTCGCCCTGGAGGTGGGGATCGGCGGGCGCTTTGACCCCACCAACGTAATAGACCCACCCCTGGTTGCGGTCATCACCAGCGTCGGGTATGACCACGTGGAGATACTCGGGCCGACGCTCACTGATATTGCCCGGGAAGATGCCGGAATCATCAAACCCGGCGCAACAGCCGTAACCGCCGTCCGCGATCCGGCCGCGCTGGCGATCATCCACGGGGCGGCCCGCGACGCGGGGGTCCGGCTGTGGACCGTGGCACGCCGCCGCGACGCCGCATCGGCCGCCGGGGCGCCTCCCGGCAGCCAGGACCGCATCCTGTGGCTGCGGACAGCGCACGACCTTGACGGCCAGACGTTTGACGTCGAGTTGCCCGGGGAAGACGTGGCATACCGCGCCCTGCGCACCCGGCTGCTCGGCCCGCACCAGCTCGACAACGCGGCCTGCGCTGTCGCGGCGGCCCACGCCGTGTCCGCGCGGGGCTGGCCCGTAGGCGAGGCAGCTGTCCGGCAGGGCCTGGCGGAGGCCAGTTGGCCGGGCCGCTTCGAGATTCTCGCGCGACGCCCCTACGTCATACTTGACGGGGCCCACAATCCCCAGGGGGCGTCGGCACTGCGGGAAACGTTCGAGGAGCTGTTCCCGGACGCAGTGGGACGCGCCACACTGGTGCTCGGCGTACTGGGGGACAAGGCGGTGGACAGCATGGTCGCCGCGCTCGCGCCCCTGGCCGGCCGCGTCATCGTGACCAGGCCCCCGCATCCGACGCGGGCACTGGAACCCGACACCTTAGCGCGGGCGGTCAGCCAGGCCGGGGTGGCGCACGTGCGGGTGCGCGAGCCGGTCGCCGACGCGCTCGATGACGCGCTGCAGGGCCTCACCGGCCCTGACGACGTGATGCTAGTCACAGGCTCGCTCTATCTCATCGGCGAGGCCAGGCGCTCTCTTAAGCGCATGGCCGGGGCGACGTAGCCGCCCCGGCAGACCGCGTGTGGGGCCAAGACGGCCAGGCCGGGCGAGGCCCTCGCGGCCGGCTACCGGTCGCAGACGACGGGCAAGGTGACACAGTGAACACTGCCACCGCCCTTCTTGACCTCCGAGAAGCCGTCATGACGACCTCGACGCCCGCCTTACGGAGAAGGTCGCGTTGGTGGACCTGCCGGCTGCCAGGCAGGCGTCCTACGCCAAGCGGGGCGCCACGGACAACCGCAAGTCGGGAAGTCGCAGGCATTCAGGCTTGATACTTGGGACCTGAGACTTGGGACCTGCGACTATTCTATCCGTGGATCGAGTCGTTGTAGGGCCACTTCACGGTGGAGAACGGTTCGCTCCTCTCCGAGGCGGCGACGCTGGAGGAGTTGGAGTGGGCGATCGAACGGCAGATGATCTGCCACAACACGGAACGCAGGCGCCTCCGGGCTTGGCTACCGAGCGCCTGTGGAGTACCTTACGGAGCAGGGGATCCACCCGA
>CAYSZC010000106.1:0-4450 GCA_964435345.1 uncultured Thermotogaceae bacterium | reverse complement strand
GGGTGGGCGATTGCGCGCCTCGACGACGTACTGGCCGAACTCGTCTCCGGATCGAGGCCGAGAGGTGGGGCAGTCAAAGAGGGCGTGCCCAGCATCGGTGCCGAGAACATTCTCGGGCTGGGCAAGTACGATTTCTCGAAAGAGAAATTTGTACCCCGGGACTTCTTCGAAGAACTCTCTCGCAGGGGCTCAGCCGTTAGACCGAGAGACGTCCTGCTCTACAAGGACGGAGCACAGATCGGGCGTAAGGCGTATTTCGACCGCGGTTTTCCGCACGCCGAGTGCGCCATCAACGAGCATGTGTTCATCCTCAGGGCAAGGCGGTCGCAATCGCAGCGGTACCTTTTCTTCTGGCTGGATCAGGATTGGATGACGCATGAGATCGTCAGCCTGAACTCGAACTCGGCCCAGCCTGGCATCAATCAGCGAGGCGTCCGTGGCCTCCCGATCCTGTTGCCTCCCGAGGCGGTAATTGTGACGTTCGATCGGCTCTCGGGCCACATGACCGACCGGATCTTCGCGAACTGTGTGCAGAGTCAAACCCTCGCTGCCCTGCGCGATACTTTGCTTCCCAAGCTCATCTCAGGCGAACTATTCCTGAACGACCCTGAGCGGTTCGTTGCAGAGTCATCAACAGAATCTGTCAAGGCGCAGAGATGAACGACGCACCTGTCACGCCAGACGACTACTTCGAAATCGGAGGTGACTGAACACTTATGGTTATTGACACAAAAGATTGTGTCACGCCAGACGACCGTTTCATAATCGGAGGTGAGCAGCTCCTTGGATCGGGCACGTCCACAACCGTGGACGGCGGCACCGAGCTGCAGCAGGGGCCGCCTCCGCAACGTGAGATCCTCGACGACATCCGGGTTCGCATCGGAACCCTGCTGAAGACGGAGACCGTCTCATTCCTTCTCGGTGCCGGCGCCTCGGTCGATTGCGGGGGACAGTTGATCAGTTCGGTCCCGCTCGTCGTCGAGCGAATATTGCATGAGAAAGGCATCACGGGAACGGGGCGGCCGCGGGTTCGTCGGTGGTTGGCGGTGTTCTATCGAGCCGTTCGCGCTGCCGACGAGAACGCCGGCAGCTCCTTGACGCGGGAAGAGATCCTCCATCGTTGGACTGAGCTCAGCGGCGACGGCCTCCAGCCGCTTGCCGTCAACCTCGAGCGAGTGCTGGCAAAGCTGCACCGCTGGCGTTCGGCCCTGCCAAGGACGGGAGGGCGGTTGCGGATCGACGGTTCATCACGCCTGGATGCCAAGGGAGAAGATCTTGATGCCGCCCTGCAGCACGCGAAGCGCGCCCTTGCTCGCGTCTGCGTTCTCCCAACTGACAAGAAACAGGATGGTGTTGCGCACTACAAGTCACTGGTCCGCAAGCTGCTGACGCGCCCGCTGAACCTGAGGCGCGTGAACGTTTTCACGCTCAACTACGACACGCTCGTGGAGCAAGCGGCCGATGCCGAGGGTGTCGTTCTGCTGGATGGCTGCGTCGGGACGCAGCGCCGGGTGTTTCGGCCAGAGTGCTACGAGCAGGATCTCTATTTTCCGGCAGAGACGACCGAGGGTCGTGTTCACCGGTTCGACCGTGTTCTGCATCTCTACAAGCTGCACGGATCCATCACGTGGTCGGCGAACGAGCCGACGCTCGATGATCCGTACGGCGTGCAATCTGCGGCTTTCGACCCGGATGGCCAGCAGCCGCTGCTGATCTACCCGACGCCCGCGAAGCAGGGTGACACGCTCGGGATGCCGTACTCCGAGCTCTTTCGCCGGTTCGCGGCCGCCGTCACGAAGCCCCAGTCGGTGTTGTTCGTCATCGGCTATGGCTTCGGCGACGAGCACGTGAACGCCATCGTCCGGCAGGCCCTCGGCGTACCGAGCTTCACGCTCGTCATCGTGGACCCTGCACCCAAGAGCGAGTTCGTGACGAAACTGCGCGAGCAACAAGATCGCCGCGTTTGGATCGCCGAAGGACCGACGATCGGAACCTTCGCGGGGTTCGTCGACAGGCTACTTCCTGACCTGCGGGACGAGGAGGTTCGAAAGAAGGTCCTGGCGACACATCGTGCGCTGACCAAGACTGGCCCTCCCGAAGGAGGTGGCTCCGATGGCGACTGACTCCGAGATCGGCCGCGTGGTCGCCGTCGACACGGCGCAGGTCACAATCGATCTCAATCGCGACATCAAGGGCATGAGCCGGACCACCTACGAAGGTCCGCAGGAGGTTGGGCGGATCAACTCGTACGTCATCATTCCCGTGGGCGCACGGCGGTTGGTGGCGATGGTCACGCGGGTCGTTTTAGTCGAGGAGGCGGAGATGAAGGCCGACCGGACGATGGTCGCGCTTCCCGCCGCTCGGCGTCTCATGAAAGCGACGCTCATCGGTACGATCGATGGTGCTTCGTTCCGGCAGGGGGTCTCGCTCTTTCCCGTACTCGACAACCCCGTTCATTTGGCTGAGCGTGCCGATCTGGACGCGATCTTCGGCCCGATCGACCAGGCCCCGACTGCGGCGCCCGATCCTGACCGCCCCGGATATTGCATCCCGATCGGGGAATCGGCCGTCGCCCAGGGACGGCCGATTCGGATCGACCCCGACGCCTTCTTCGGGAAGCACGCGGCTGTCTTGGGGAGTACGGGTTCCGGCAAGTCGTGCACCATCGCGAGCTTGCTTCAATCGATTCGGGAGCAACCGAGAGTCAGGCGGACAACGTGTGTCGTCTTGGACACCAACGGCGAGTATCGCACGGCGTTCCAAAACCAGAAGGAGGATGGCAGTTGGGATGACGTCGGTCTATGGAAGACGCTTTACATTCCGTCGGATCCTGCAAAGAAGAGCGAGCGGCTCGTGATCCCGTACTGGTTCATGAACGCCGAGGACTTCGTCCGGCTCTTCCGCGCGCGCGAAGGATTGCAGGCACCCGTCCTCTTGCGCGCCCTTCGTCTGGCACGCACGGGCGCGGCCGCATCCGGGACGCCCGCATCTTCACTCGAAGTGTTGAGAACCGCTTGTCGCCAGATCCTCGCGCTCATCGAGAATGACGCGCCAAGGCAGCAGTGGGCGATTCCTAATAACGTTCAGCAGCGATGCACGGACGGCCTGAGATATCGGCAGGAGTTCCCCGGACATGTCAAGGCGTTGGATACGGCCTTCGGCCAAGATGTCCTTCAGAACTGGGAAGCTGCCCTCATCGAGATTAATGACATCGCGCAACGGGCTGCTCAAGAGGGGTCTCAAGGTGGCCTGGGCGGCACGCGACTCCAGCAGATTCGAGACGCCCTTGATCCGGTGATCGAGCGCCTGAACCAGATCGCGGCCAACCGACCCATGGGGGCTGCCGATGTCAGCGCGGATCAGCCCCGGCACTTTGACCGGAGCCAATTCCTTGAAAGCGCGCTTGAGACCGCGATGCGCGAGCAAGTGGAATCGGGCAGCGCTGGGCGAGTGCGAGATGCCTGCGGGCCGATGTTCCTGCGCATCCGCAGGTTCTTCGAGGATCCGAGATTCCGGTTCATGTTCGATGCCTATCCAGAGGCTTCGCGCGCTCTCGCTGCATTCCTGCGCGACACACTGGGCATCGGAGCTTCTTCCACTCCCGCTACTGCGCTGTCGAGTGAGGCAGAGGTCCCGAAGGAGCGGATGCCTTTCTACGACCGGCAGCGCGACAAGGAGGTTCCCGTTGACATCGTCATCCTCGATCTGAGCCTGCTTGCCGCGGAGGTGCTAGAGAACGTCACGGCGCTGATCGGCCGCCTCATCCTCGAGTTCCTGCAGCGTCTCGGCGAGTACGGGGGCGAGGGCGCACGCGGTTCCCTCCCCGTCGTCCTCGTGCTGGAGGAGGCCCAGAACTACATCCAGCAGCCGCGCTTCGCGGAGGACGAGTCGATCGCCCGGGTCGTGTTCGAGCGTATCGCACGCGAGGGACGGAAGTATGGGCTGAGCTTGGTGGTCGCGTCGCAGCGGCCGAGCGAGCTTTCGAAGACGGTCCTTTCTCAGTGCAACAGCTTCATCGTGCACCGCCTCCAGAACCCGGAGGATCTGCGATACTTCAAGGAAATCGTGCCCGGCATCTACGGGCCGATGCTGGAGCAGATCCCGGCGCTCGCTCCACAGACCGCGCTCGTCCTCGGCGAGTGCGTACCCGCGCCGACGCTCGTGCGGATTCGCGAGGCGCGGCCGGTGCCCAGAAGCCGCGATCCGAAGTTCTATCGGTATTGGATGGCCGAGTCGGCTCCGGCTGTGGACGTTGAAGGCATTTGCGAGCAGTGGGAGAGCGGCGGGCAGCGACGAGGTGAGGGGGCCGTCGAGTGAGCGATCGTGGCTTTACCGAATCCGAAGTTGAATCCGCCACCCTCGCCTAGCTCGAGGGCATAGGGTGGCACGTCGCGCACGGCCCGGACATATCGCCTGTCGGCGATACCCTCACCCCAACCCTCTCCCAGGG
>CAYSZC010000105.1:0-4532 GCA_964435345.1 uncultured Thermotogaceae bacterium | reverse complement strand
AGCTTCACCCCGAGATCGGCGAGGAGGTCCTCGACCTTGATCGCCGGGTCCCGCACGTAGGGTTGCTTGAGAAGGCAGCATTCCTCGTAGAACTTCTGGAGGCGCCCGTCCACGATCTTGTCCACGATGTGCGGGGGCTTCCCCTCTTTCTCTGCCTTCGTGCGCTGCACCTCGCGCTCTTCGGCCAGGGCCTCGGGCGGGACGTGCTCGGGGGACACCCAGCGGGGTTTGGCGGCCGCGATCTGCATCGCCAGGTTGCGGACGAACTCGCGGAATGTCTCCGAGTTGGCGGCGAAGTCGGTCGAGGTGTTCACCTCGAGGAGCACGCCCACCTTCCCCGAGTGGTGAACGTAGGCCTCCACGCGGCCCTCGTTGGCCTCGCGCGATTGGCTCGCCAGGAACTCCTTTCCCTCGGTCCGGAGGATCAGCTTCGCTTTCTCCAGATCCCCACCGGCCTTGGCGAGGGCTTCCTTGCAGTCCAAGATCCCGATCCCCGTGTCGGCGCGGAGGCGCTTGACCAGTTCTAGGCTCACTTCCGGCATCAGTCCTTCCTTTCCTCGCCGGTAACCTCCTCCCACATCTCCATGAGGTGGGTATCTGCCTCCACGTTTAAGAGCTCCGGCTTCGGCATCTCCTCGGGCTCGCTCGGCGCCGTCGGCGGGGCCTCGGTGACCTGCAAGCCCTCCCGGCCCTCGATGACGGCGTCGGCGATGCGGGCGGTGATGAGTCGCGTGGACTTGATCGCGTCGTCGTTTCCGGGGATCGGGTAGTCAATCGAGTTGGGGTCGGAATCCGTGTCGCAGATGGCGACGATCGGGATGCCAAGGATGTTCGCCTCCCGCACCGCGTGGACCTCCACCGTGGGGTCAATCAGGTACACCACCCCGGGGAGGCGGTCCAGGTTCCGCAAACCGTCGAGGTTCCGGCGCAGATGGTTGAGTTCCTTCTCCAGCTTGATCCGCTCCTTGAGCGGAAGGCGGTCGTACTTGCCCTCCGCGAAGTTGCGCTCGAGCTCGAGCATGTGCAGGATGCGGCGACGGATGACCTCGAAATTGGTGAGGCACCCCCCCATCCAGCGTTGGTTC
The DNA here is from genome assembly GCA_964435345.1 of uncultured Thermotogaceae bacterium. Taxonomy (GTDB): domain Bacteria; phylum Bipolaricaulota; class Bipolaricaulia; order Bipolaricaulales; family Bipolaricaulaceae; genus Bipolaricaulis. The sequence goes on along the minus strand of CAYSZC010000105.1, from coordinate 3,447 downwards.
GTGTATGGGCACCCGCACCGCTTGGCCTCTTCCTCGATCGTGGGCTGGACTTGGCGTTTCGTCCCCACGAACAGGGCGGGCTTGCCGTTTGCAGCCTGGCTGCGCACGAAGTCGTACGCCCGCTCGAACATGTCGAGGGTCTGCCCGAGGTCAATGATGTGAATGCCCTTCCGTTCCGTGTAGATGTAGCGGGCCATCTTGGGGTTCCACTTGCGCCGTCGGTGCCCGAAGTGGACCCCGGCCTCCAGAAGATCCTTCATCGAGAGAAGCGCCAAACTACCTCCTCCTTTCGCCGGTTGGGACTATGAGCATGGAACCAAGTATAGCCTCCCGATTCGCGTTGGACAACGCGCCACCGCGGCTGGCAGGGGGCTTCCCCTGGGGGGTAAGATCGTCTTGTGGCCGACGTGCTGGAAGAGGGCATCCTCCATATCCCGCGCAACCAAGAGGCCGAGCAGCTGGTCCTCGGAGCGGCGATGCTCGCGCCCGAGGATGTTGTCCCCCTGCTCGCGGACCGCCTCAAGGCGGAGCACTTCTACTTCCGGGCTCACCAGATCGTCTACCGGATCGTCCTCGACCTGTTCGAGCGCGGGGAACATGCCGATGCGGTGGCCGTGGCGAACCGCCTGGAAGAGAAAGGCCAGCTCGCCAAGGCCGGTGGACGAAGCTACCTGGCCGAGCTGATCGGCCAGGTCACCACCATCACCGCGGTGGAGCACTACGCGGGGATCGTCGAGGACAAGGCCCTGCGGCGGTGGTTGATCGAAGCCGGGGGGCGGGTGTCCGAGCTCGCCCATCAGGAGGACCTCCCGTTGGAGGGGGTGATGGACCGGGCGGAGGAGGCGGTGTTCGCCATCGCCGAGCGCCGATCGGCCCCTAGCTTCTACCTGGTCAAGGACTTTCTCGAGGGCCACCTCGAGATGCTGATGGAGGTCCACAAGGACCCGCACCGGCGGCCGGTGGCGGCCCTGTCCACCGGGTTCGAGGAGTTCGACGCTCTCACGTCCGGCCTCCGGCGTTCGGACCTGATCGTGCTCGCCGGCCGGCCGGGCACGGGCAAGACCTCGCTCGCTTTGGGGATGATCCGCCATGCCGCCGTTGCCGAGAAGAAGATCGTGGGCATGTTCTCCCTGGAGATGACCAAGGAGCAAGTCCTGGAACGTCTCCTCTGCGCCGAAGCCCAGGTGGACCTGCAGCGGTTGCGGGACGGATACCTCCCCGCATCCAAGTGGGGCCTGATCGCCGAGGCCGCGGGGCGGCTCCACGAGGCGGTGATCCTCGTGGACGACGCGTCCACGGCCTCCGTGCTCTCGATCAAAGCCAAGGCCCGGCAGATGCTGAAACGGCACGGGGGCCTCGACCTGATCGTGGTGGACTACCTCCAACTCGTGGAGGCCGGGATCCGCAGCGACGTGCGAGAACAGCAGATCGCCTACATCTCCCGCGCCCTGAAGGCCCTGGCCCGCGAGCTCAAGGTCCCGGTGATTGCCTGCTCGCAGCTCAACCGGGCGGTGGAGCGGCGGGAGTCGAAGCGGCCCCAGCTCTCGGACCTCCGCGAATGCGTCACCGGCGACACCCGGGTGGTCCTGGCTGACGGCCGATGGGTCTCAGCACGGGACCTGGTGGGGGAGACACCCGTGGTGGTGGCCATGTCTGCCAACGGCACGTTGGTCGAGGCTCAGTGCGAGCAGATCTGGCGTGTCGGCAAGCGTCTCGTGGTGGAGGTGCGGTTGGCCAGTGGACGCAGGATTCGAGCTACCGCAAACCACCGCCTCTTGGGACCCTGGGGGTGGGTCGAGGTGGGTGGTCTCGGGCCGGGGGATCGGGTGGCCATGGCTCGCAGGCTCCCGCAACCGGCCGCGGCCACCGCTTGGCCTGAGGCACGGCTGGCGCTGTTGGCCCACCTGATCGGAGATGGGAGCTACCTCCCTCACCAACCTTTGCGTTACACCACATCCTCGGAGGAATGCAGCGCGGTGGTGGCATCGGCTGCCAGGGAGGAGTTCGGGGCGCGCGTGACCCGCTATCCGGGCCGTGGCCGTTGGCATCAGTTGGTGCTCGCAGGCAATGGAAACCGCTGGTGTCCGACCGGCGTCAACCGCTGGCTCAGGGACCTCGAGGTCTTCGGGGAGCGTTCGTTCGAGAAACGCATTCCGCCCGAGCTCTTCCGCTTGGGAGACTCCCACTTGGCGCTGTTCCTCCAGCACCTGTGGGCCACCGACGGGACGATCTCCCCCCGGAAGCCGGGCCAGCGGGGTTCCCATGCCGTCCAGTTCAGTACCTGCAGCCGAGGCCTGGCCGACGATGTGGCGGCGCTTCTTCTCCGACTCGGCATGGTGGCCCGGATCCGGTCTACAGCGGAAGCTTCCGGGAGGCCAACCTACACTGTGAGCGTGCAAGGCGCCGGACCGCAGCGCCGATTCCTCGAGGGGGTGGGAGCATTTGGCCCCCGCCGACCCCAAGCCGAGCGTTTGGCCGCGGCGCTGGAGGGAGTCGTCCCCAACACGAACGTGGACACCCTCCCCCAGGAGTTCTTCGATCGGGTGCGGTGGCTTATGCGCCAGAAGGGGATCTCCCAACGGGCGATGGCGGGCCGGCGGGGCACCTCTTACGGGGGCGCCGCTCACTTCCGGTTCTCCCCATCGCGGACGCTGCTGGCCGGATACGCCGAGCACTTGAACGATCAACGGCTGCGAGAGCAGGCCACGAGCGACATCTTCTGGGATCAGGTGTCGGCCGTAGAGCCCATTGGGGAAGAGGACGTGTACGACCTGACCGTGCCGGGGCCGGCGTGTTGGCTGGCCGAGGGGATCGTGAGCCATAACTCGGGAGCGATCGAACAGGATGCGGACCTCGTGGCGTTCATCTACCGGCCGGACTACTACGACGAGCCCGATCAGACCGCGGTGGCGGAGACCGAGGTCATCATCGCCAAACAGAGAAACGGTCCGTTGGGCAAGTTCCGGTTGATGTTTCACAAGAGCTCGGCCACGTTTTACTCCCCGGCCAAGCACACCGAGGTGGTGCCGTTCTAAGGGACAGTCCCAAGTCACAAGGCGCAAGTCCGTGCGACTTGTAGACTTGTGACCTGCGACTTTCGACTGTGTTAGAGGAGGCAGCATGATCTCGCAAGAGTTGAAGTACACGAAGGATCACGAATGGGTCCGCCTGGAGGGGGACAAGGCCCGCGTGGGGATCACCCAGCACGCCCAGAAACAGCTCGGGGACATCGTGTTCGTGGAACTTCCCCCCGTCGGGAAGAAGGCGCGGCAGGGGGAGCGGCTGGCCACGGTGGAGTCGGTGAAGGCGGTGGGGGAAGTGTTCGCTCCGCTCACCGGGGAGGTTGCCGAGGTGAACAAGGCCCTCGGTAGATCCCCCGACCTGGTGAACAAGGACCCCCACGGCCAGGGGTGGCTGTTCGCGATGAGGTTCTCCGTGCCCGCCGAG
>CAYSZC010000104.1:0-4568 GCA_964435345.1 uncultured Thermotogaceae bacterium | reverse complement strand
CGTACCCGAGCGCGGGCCCGGGCCCGCCGCCGCTGATCGCGCGCCGCCTATCCCCCCACTTCCTCTACGGGCTCGATGACCACGTGGCGGCGGTTGTCCCGTCCCACGGAATAGGTTCGTATCCCCGAGACGTCGGTCAGGGCCATGTGGACGACCCGCCGGTCGTCCGGCGACATCGGGGCGAGCTCGATCCTCCGGCGCTCAGCCACGGCCTGTCTGGCCAGGTCCCGCACCCGAGTTGACAACCCTTCGCGATGGGCAGCGACCTCGCCGTTGATGTCCACGAGCACGGGAACGTCCTGTCCGTGGTGGGATTTCAGATGAAGGCGCGCCAGGCGCGACAGCGCGGCCCGGAACGAGACGTCGCCTGCGGGGAGGCGCCGGAACCCCCCACGCAGGTCCACATACACACCTTGACCTTCCTCGGCGGTCACCGCTTGGCCCGTCTCGCCCAGCACGCGGAGGAGGCCGGCGAAGAACTCCCGCGTCGCGTCAAGCGCTGGGAGGTCCATCGGACGCCGGGGCCCGCGCCGTCTCCCGGGCCATCTCCAGATCGAAGATGAACTGCTGCCCGATCTGGAGCAGGGCCACGAAGAGCCAGTGCAACCAGATCCCGGCCGGCCAGCCCATCCAGAGCAAGGCCATCACGATCGGGAACACCCACCCCAGCATCTGGGCCCCGCCGGTCGGGGGTTCGGGAAGCCGCCGCTGGGTCAACCACTGCATGAGGAGCTGGGCCCCGGTGGCAAGGACGATCATCGCGTAGTAGGGATCCGGCTGGGAGAGATCGCGCAGCCACAGGAATCCCGGCGAAACACGAATCTGCTCCGCGGAGAACATGAGCGCCTGCCAGAGAAGGAACAGGATCGGGAACTGCAGGAGGAGGGGCAGACATCCCCCGAGGGGGTTCACCTTCTCCTGACGGTACAGCTCCATCATCTGCTGCTGCAAGGTCTGACGATCGTCCTTGTACCGTTCCTGGAGCTTCTTCAGTTTCGGGGCGAGCCGTTGCATCTTCGCCATGGACCGGAACTGGTTGCGCATGAGGGGGTGGGTCACGACGCGCGTGATCAGCGTGAACAGGATGATCGCCCACCCGTAGTTTCCCGTGAGGCGATACAGCCACTCGAGGAACTTCATCACCCATACCAGCAACCGGGAGTAGAGCCCCACCGGCGCCACCGCGGCAATCCCCGCCTTCTCCAGGAGCACGTACCGGTTGCGGCCGGTGTAGAGGGTCCCCCGGAGCGCGATCTCCCCTGTCCCCTCGAGGCCGAACACGGGGTGTCCGGCCGCGTTTGCGCCCAGGAACGGCGTGGCGCTCCCCTCGGCGAGGCGGAGGAAGTACACCCGGTCCTTGGCCACGAGCCCGAGGCCCTCGAACTTGGCGTAGCTCCCCGGGGCAAGGGGGGCGCTGTACTTCTTCCCGTCGTAGAGGAACACCAACTCCGGGACATCCCGCCCGCTCGGGCGGTGTCCGACGACGAGGCGGACCTTTTGCCCAGGCGCGGTCGCCTGGATCGCCACGTCCATCGTGTACAGGGCGTCCCATCGCACGTGGAACTCCTTGTCCACCCGCAGTCCGTCCCCAGAGTGGGCGAGGCGGACCACCGCCACGTCGGGTTCGGGGCTCGCCGTGGTCGCACTGTACGCCCGCCCATCGGACGTGGCGTCCCCGATCCAGACCTCGAACGGCAGGCTCACCCCGAACCCCAGCGTCGGCCTGGCGCCGCCTTCCCAGCCGGGGACGACCTCGAGCGCGGTCATCTGGGGCCCCGTGAAGTGGATGTAGGCGCTCCTCAGGGTCCCGCCCTCGAGGGCGAACTTGTAGCGAAGGAGGCTCGTCGTGACCTGGACGACTTCCGTGCCCTCCTCGATGCGGCGCAGGATCTCCACGGGCTCGGAGAAGGCGGTCAGGGAAAGCGTGGTTGCGAGGAGGACGCTCAGGATTAGGGTACGGGCGTACATAACCCCGCGACTTTACCGGAGAGCATTCCCTCCCTCAACGTGCCTTGTGGGGAAACGTGCGGCGGAAGTACACTCCCGCCGGCCATGTTCACCGGCATCGTGCGCGCCGTCGGCAAGGTGGTGGCGAAATCCCCCCACCGGCTGGTGACGACAACCGCGGGGCTCGACCTCGCCCCGGGGGCAAGCCTCGCCGTGAACGGGGTCTGCCTGACCGTGGTCGAATCGCGGGACGATCAGGTGCCGATGAACCTCTCCGCAGAGACGCTCAGCCGCACCACGCTCGGCGATCTCCGTCCGGGGGACCCCGTGAACCTCGAACCGGCCCTGCGAACTGGAGACGAACTGGGGGGACATTTCCTCCTCGGCCACGTGGACACGGTGGGGAAGGTCGTGCTCGTCGAGCGGCGCGGGGAGGACGTCCTGCTCGGGATCTCGTTCGATCCCCGGTTCGCCGTGCTCGTTGCCGACAAGGGGTCGGTAGGGGTGGACGGGATCAGCCTGACCCCGTTCGAGGTCGGCGCGGGCGCCTTTCGGTGCGCGGTCGTTCCCTACACGTGGGAGCACACGAACCTGCGCGTCCGTCGGGTGGGGGACCCGGTGAACCTGGAGTTCGATATCCTGGCAAAATACGTGCGGACGTGGAGGGACAGGTGAAACTGGCAACGGTGGAACAAGCGGTAGAGGCGCTTCGGGCCGGACGGATGCTGATCGTCGTGGACGACGAGGACCGGGAGAACGAGGGAGACCTCGTGATGGCCGCGGAGAAAGCGACCCCGGGAGCGGTCAACTTCATGCTCCGCGAGGCACGGGGCCTTCTGTGTGTGCCCTTGCCCCGGGAGAGGGCGAAACAGCTCGGTCTCAAGGCGATGATCGAGCCTCCCGAGGACAGCCACGAGACGGCGTTCACCATCTCCGTGGACGCGAGGGTGGGGATCACCACCGGCATCTCCGCCCACGACCGGGCGCGCACGATCTTGGCCCTCGCCGATCCCGGGTCGGGGCCCGAAGACCTGGCCCGCCCCGGTCACGTGTTCCCCCTTATCGCACGCGACGGCGGGGTGCTCCGCCGAGCCGGGCACACCGAAGCCACCGTGGACCTGTGTCGGCTCGCCGGCCTCCAGCCGGTGGGGGTGATCTGCGAGATCATGAACGAGGACGGCTCGATGGCCCGCCTTCCCGACCTCGTGGCGTTCGGCGAGCGTCATGGACTCCCGATCTTGACGATTGCTGACCTGATTGCCCAGCGCAAGCGGCGGGAGAAGCTCATCGAGCGGGCGTGCGAGGCGGAGATGCCCACGAAGTCGGGCCAGTTCAGGATTGTCACGTTCCGCGACCACCTCACGGGTCAGGAGCACGTGGCCCTCGTGAAAGGCGATGTCTCCGGAGACGACCCGATCCTGGTGCGCGTCCACTCGGAGTGCCTCACCGGGGATGCCTTGGGATCGCTGCGCTGCGACTGCGGCGACCAACTCCGCGCGGCCCTCGACATGATCGAGCGCGAGGGCCGGGGGGTGGTCCTGTACATGCGCCAGGAGGGGAGGGGAATCGGTCTCGCCAGCAAGCTGTGCGCCTACCAGCTCCAGGACCAGGGTCTGGACACGGTCGAGGCGAACCTCCAGCTCGGGTACCCGGCCGATCTGCGAGAGTACGGGATCGGCGCCCAAATGCTGGTGGACCTCGGGGTGAAGAGGATCCATCTCCTCACCAACAACCCCCGCAAGGTGGCCGGGCTCTCCGGGTACGGCCTCGCGATCGTGGACACAATTCCGGTCGAGATCGAGCCTAACCCGTACAATCTGCGTTACCTCAAGACGAAAAAAGAGAAACTTGGCCATCAGCTCGACAAGGTGTGATGTGCTTATCTACCGCAGAGACCGCCGACATCGCAGAGGAACCCAGAACTACACCACCAAGGACACAAAGGATGGCACAAGAAGCACGAAGGGATTGGGGGTTCCCAACCCCAGAGTCCGTGCCTGTTGTTCTTCTTCGTGTCCCTTGTGGTGGGGGCTTCGGTTGACCGGCTGTTCTCTGCGTTCTCTGCGCGCTCGGCGGTGAGAGCGGTTGGGGTGGATTCGGGATACGCTAGACGCGTACGGTGTGAGGAGGAGACGATGACAGCGTACGAAGGGAAGCTCGACGGAAAGGGCCTCAAGGTCGGGATCGCCGTGTCGCGGTTCAACGACCTGGTGACGAAGGAACTCCTCGCTGGGGCGGTGGACCGCCTGCGTCGGCTGGGGGTGGCGGAAAAGGACGTCAGCGTGGCGTGGGTACCGGGAGCGTTCGAGCTTCCTCGGGCGGTCCAGGCCCTCGGGTCGTCGGGGAAAATCCACGGGGTGCTCGCCCTCGCTGCGGTCGTGCGGGGGGCAACTCCGCACTTCGAGTACGTGGCCGCCGAGGCGGCGAAGGGCCTCGCCAAGCTGAACCTGGAGCTCCCGGTGCCGGTGGCGTTCGGCGTCCTGACCGCGGACACACAGGACCAGGCCCTGGAGCGGGCCGGGGGCAAGGTGGGAAACAAGGGCGCCCAGGCCGCGGAGGCGCTCGTGGAGATGATCAACCTGGAGAAGGCGATCGGTAAATGAACCCGTTTCGGAGAGCTA
>CAYSZC010000103.1:0-4634 GCA_964435345.1 uncultured Thermotogaceae bacterium | reverse complement strand
GGGTTCCCAACCCCAGAGTTCATGGCTGTGGTTCCTCTTCGTGTCCTTTGTGGTGGGGTTTTCGGTTGACCGGCTGTTCTCGGCGTGCTCAGCGGTGAGGGAAGCCACAGGCGTTGACCGCAGGCCGCGGTGAACTCCTCGGTTTGGCAGGGGAATCGGACGGCCTTCGCGGCTAGAGGGTGGTACAGGGCGGTGCAGCGCGACAAAGGCAATCACCCATATCCCGCATGTGCCCTTTCATGAACGCGTGCACCTCCTTGATGCGCGAAGTGCCGCCACAATACCACTTGCCGATGTCCGAGTCAAGCTCAGGCCGGGTTCCGCTTGCGCGGCCCGGCCTTCCCTGAGATCATGCCGGAGCGAGGCACGCGGCCCGTCCATGGAGAAGCGGCTCATCCTGGCTCTGGGGCTCACCGGGGTCGTGCGCGCGGGACAGTGGTGGACGGGCATCCTCAGCGGGATCGCGATCCTGGTGGGGGCGGGGCGGGTGCTGCGGCGCTCGGTGCGCATCCTCGCCGAGGGCGTCCCGGAGGGGATGTCGGCAACCGCTGTACTGCAAGTCCGGCGTCATGGGCGTGTCCGAGGTCCACGACCTCCACGTGTGGACGGTGAGTCCGGGGTACGTCGCCCTGAGCGCCCACGTCGTAGTTGCTGACCTGGCCCTGAGCAAGGCCGAGACCGTGATGAAGGAGCTCAAGCGGGTGCTGGGGGAGGAGTTCGGGATCTTCCACACCACGATCCAGTTCGAGTGCGCGAACTGCCAGGGAACGGTCGCCTGCCTCGGTCCAGGATTCCACCAGCCCCTCGAGTAGCCGGCGCCCCCGAGGCCCGCTCCCGAGCTCCCGTGGCAAACAGCTATCGCGCTTGGTGCTGGGTTACGTCGTGGAGCAGGCGGTACGCGGGGCGGTTGATCTCTCGGTAGCGGGGAGAGTGCCCGGGGGGGTGTCCCCAGGCCTCGATCGTTTTCCCATGAGCGACGAGCGCGTCAGCGGGAAACGGGATCCGCCCGTCCCGGGCAAGGGTTACTGAGGCGCCCCACAGGTCCATGAACTCGGCCCAGCTCCCGTGCCGCCGCGGCTGGTCGGCAAGCATCGGCCCAAGCATGGCCAGAGACATCCCCGCGGCCTTGGCCCGGCGCAGGTTGAGGCGAGCGATGGGGAGTGTGGGGTGCACGGGCTCGAGGAGCGTTTCCCTCGGAAGATCTGCGGGATCAAGCGTCTCCCACTCCTGACGGAGCCCCTCCAGGAACCTCTCCCGATTCGCAAGCAGATGATCCATGCCCATGACCCCTTGGTACAAGAGCTTCGCCAGGTCTTCCACCGCGAACCCGGGGTGGTTCCGGACGTGCTCCCAGATCAAACGCTCAAGGTCCATTAGCGCGTGCGGAGGCGGAAGTAGAGGTGCATCAGGAGTCCAACGATGGCCCCGCAGGCAGTCCCGAACGCGAGGTCGCGGAATCCGGCCCCCACCGCCGCGCCCACCGCGGCGCCCAGGAGAAGGTCGCGGCCAAAACCAACCCACCACGGCTTGGGCCGTTCCCTCCCGTACGCTAGCCTTGGTTTTCCTCGCCGCCAGGGAAACACTGTTCCTTCCTGAGAAGCGCGTCCCAGTTACGGTCCACCGCCGTCTGGAACTCGGCGATCAACTCCTTGCCCCGCGGATCGCGGAACAGGTGGCGGAACCGCCCTTGGACCTTGAGCCACTCCTCCACCGGAACGTCCTTCTTCGGCTTGTAGTTGACCTTGTACCGACCTTGGGTGACCTCGTAGAGAGGCCAGTACCGCGTCTCTACGGCGAGCTTTGCCTGGTGAAGCGCGCTGTCCCGTGGGGTCCGCCAGCCAAGCGGACAGGTGGTCAGCACGTCGAGGAACTTCGGCCCCTCGAACTTCATCGCCCGCTCTACCTTGTTCGCGAGGTCAATCAGGTTCGACACTGCGGCCTGGGCCACGTACGGCACGTGGTGGGAGATCACGATCTCGGCGATGTCTTTGCGATCCTGGGGCTTCCCCGGGATCGCCTCCCCGACGGGAGAAGTGGTGGTCGCCGCGCAGCGCGGGGTGGAGCTGGAGCGTTGGACCCCGGTGTTCATGTAGGCTTCGTTGTTGATGCACACGTAGAGGAAGTCGTGCCCCCGTTCGAGGGCCCCGGACATGGCCTGGAGGCCGATGTCGTAGGTCCCGCCGTCTCCCGCGAACACGACGAACCGGATCCGGCGCTTGACCTTGCCGGTCTTGGTCAGGGCCTTGTACGCCGCCTCCACCCCCGAGATGACCGCGGCTGCGTTCTCGAACGCGACGTGGATCCACGGCACGTTCCATGCCGTGCCGGGATAGCGGCTGGTGGCCACTTCGAGACATCCGGTGGGGCTGGCCACCACCACCGGATCCTCGATCGCGTTGAGGACGGTGCGCACGACCATCGGCTCGGCGCACCCGGCGCACAGGGTATGGCCGCTGGTGAACCGAACCTGGGCTTCTTCGCGCTCTGCTAGCGTTTTGATGCTGGGCATGTTCCCCTCCTCACTCCCTGAGGCCGATGTACCGGAGCCCCGTGTCCGGACGGGCGTCCTTGAGATCGGCGAACACTTGGACGAGCTGGTCCACGGTGATGTCCCGACCTCCCAGCCCATAGATGTAGTTCGCCAACGCCGGTCGGCGGTCTGCATGCGCCACGGAGGTCGCCACGTCGCTGTACAGGGCACCCATCGCCCCGAACGAGAACGCCCGGTCGAGAACCGCGACGTGCTTCACGCGCTCGAGGGCCGACGCCACGGCCCGGTACGGAAATGGCCGATACAGCCATACCTTGAGGAGGCCGACCTTCTCGCCTTTCCCGCGCAGGGCGTCCACCGCGACCTTGGCCGTGCCCGCCGTCGAGCCCAGGACCACGAGCGCCCGTTCCGCGTCGTCGAGACGGTAGCCCTCGAAGAACCCGCCGTAGTCCCGTCCCGAGACCTTGCTGTAGGCTTTCTGGGTCTCGAGAAACGCCGCCGGGACTTCCTCGATCGCCGCGGCCTGGGCCCGCTTGAACTCGAAGTAGTAGTCGGGCATCGCGAACGCCCCCCACGTCACGGGCTTGTCCACATCGAGGAGCGGGTAGACCGGTTTGTAGTCACCGACGAACTTCTTCGCCACCGCATCCTCGAGCGGCACCACGACCTGCGAGGTGTGGGTGAGGGAGAAACCATCGAGGTTCACGATCCCCGGAAGTCTCACTTTGTCGTGCTCGGCGATTCGCTGGGCGATGAGCGTGTAGTCGTACGCTTCCTGGGCCGACTCGCAGAAGATCTGAAACGCACCGGAGTCCCGGCACAGGTAGGCATCCGAATGATCGCAGTGGATGTTGATCGGCGCCGACAGGGCCCGGTTGGCGAGCGCCATCACGATCGGGAGTCGCAGCCCCGCCGCGATGTACAGGACTTCCACCAGCAGGGCCAGGCCCTGGGAAGAGGTGGCGGTCATCACCCGCGCCCCGGCCGCCGCCGCCCCGACGCACGCCGACATCGCGGAGTGCTCGCTCTCCACCGGGACCAGCTCGGTGTGGACGATCCCGTCGTGCACGTACTCCGCGTAGTACTCCGCGATCTCGGATTGGGGCGTGATCGGGTACAACGCCACGACGTCCGGCTCGATCTGCCGCATCGCCTCTGCTACGGCCTTGTGGCCGGTCATCACCTTGCGCATGTCCCCTCCCGTTCCGGGACCATCCCGATCGCGTCCTTCGGGCAGACTGCCGCGCACACCCCGCACCCCTTGCAGTGGTCGTAGTCCACCCCGGTCACCTTCTGTTCCTCGATGACGATCGAGCTATCCGGGCAGTGGAACCAGCACTGCAGGCACTGGATGCACTTCTCCTCGTCCCACACCGGACGCTCGGCGCGCCAGCTTCCGGTCTTGTTCAACTCGCGGGCCGCCCCTCCCGGCACCACCCCGCCGATCGGTAGCTTCCTCCACCCCTTGAGCTCAGCGGCCACGGTCAACCCCCTTCTTCGCCGTGTCGTAGGCAGCGCGAAGGGCAGCGATGTTCTTGTCGAGCATGTCCTTGGAGATCCTCTCCCCCATCGTGCGGCGGACTTCCTCTTCGACCAGGTTCCACGCCGTGCCGAGCGTCGCAGCGACCGCTCCCAGCATCGGGATGTTGGCGAACCCCGTCCCCGCCTCGCGGCCTATCCGGTCCGCGTCGAGGACGACGATCGCCCCCTTGAACCCGGTGCGTTCGCGAATCTCCTCGGCAGAGCAGGGCGTGTTCACGATGAGCGTGCCGTCTGGATGAAGCCCCTCGATCGGCCTCTCCGCGGTGAGGAGCGACTCGTCCACCACCACCGCGATGTCCGGCGAATAGACAGCGGAGTGGACGCGGATCTCCTCGTCCGCGATGCGATTGTAAGCCCGGACCGGGGCCCCCGATCGCTCGGGGCCGAACTCGGGAAACGCCTGCACGTATTTGCCTTCGCGCAGGTTAATCTGGGCGAGGACTTGGGACACGGTCTTCGCGCCCTGTCCGCCCCGCCCGTGCCAGCGGATTTCCTTCATCGAGACCCTCCTTTGCAGGGATGGGTCATTATAGCCGACCATCGAGGCCAGCCCCACGCCCGGCCCAAGAAAAGGCTCTTCCGGGAAACGTGTGGGTAAGCG
>CAYSZC010000102.1:0-4651 GCA_964435345.1 uncultured Thermotogaceae bacterium | reverse complement strand
GCCCTGACTCTCCCACACGGGCTTCTAGGGACGCACGTACTTGCGGCCGGGCAATTCCTGGACGAGACCTCCGAGCGCGAGTTCGACCAGGATCTGGGAGACCTGGGAATGGGAAAGGCCGGTGCGCGCCACGATCTCCGACGGATCCAGCGGTTCGAGGGACAGGAGGTCGTACAGGCGCCGGGCCTCCGGCGAGAGAGCCGGCTCGCGGGATTGCGCAAGCCGCAGGGGGGAGATCCCGATCTCGGAAAGCACGTCCTCGACCGAGGTCACAAGTTTGGCGCCGTCCTGAAGCAGACGGTTCGTGCCCCGGGAGGCCTCCGAGGTGATCGGCCCGGGCACGGCGAGGACCTCTTTCCCTTGAGCGAGGGCGCAGTCCACGGTGATGAGCGCCCCTGACCGATCCGGGGCTTCCACCACCACCACGACCAGGGCGAGCCCAGCGACGACACGGTTTCGGCGGGGGAACGTCCATTGGGCGCCTGGCATCTCCCACGGGAACTCCGAGAGGACCGCGCCCCGGAGGGCGATCTCCGCGATCAGGCGTTCGCTTCCCGCGGGGTACGGCTTCCCGAGTCCCGAGCCGAGCACGGCGATCGTGCGGCCGGCGGAGAGCGCCCCCTGGTGGGCGGCCGTGTCAATGCCCGGGGCCAGTCCGGACACCACGGTCGCCCCGCGGCCGGCGAGCTCGGCCCCGAGCTTCCGCGCGACGAGCCGGCCGTAGCTCGTGCAGCGGCGCGTGCCCACGATGGCCACCGCGCACCCGTCGGAAGGCTCCCACCCGCCGCGCATGTACAGGACGGGTGGAGGAGTGGGGGTCTCCCGGAGCGGGGGAGGGTAGTCCGGATCGTCCACGGTGAGGACCCTCGCCCCGGCCTGTTCGGCCTGCGCCAGCTCCCGCTCGGGGTGGGCCGCCTTCCGCTCGGAGAGGGCTTTCTCTCCGATTCCTTGGCGCAGAGCCTCGGGAAGGCCCTCTGCCAAGGCTTGCCACGCCTCGATCGGCCCGCCGTAGTGGCGCAGGAGGAGACCCTGGCGGCGCGGGGTCAGGGACGGGAGCAGGTTGAGCCCGATCCAGGCGAGCCTACGGTCCATGGCGCCGTACATGGTAGCGAGGAAAGGCACGGATGGGGTAGGATGCCCGGGAAAGGAGGTGGCCGGTGCTTCATCGAGCCCAAGTTCTGTTCGCGTGTGCGTTGTGTGCTGTCGGCATGTTGGCGGTGGGCCAACGGGTGATCGAGGGGACCTACCACGAGCACGCCCTGGCCCGGGTGAGCGCGGAGACGTTCGCCGTGGCCCAGGGCCGGATGGTGGAGATCCGGTCGTGGACGAACCCGGACCGCGCCAGCCAGACTCTGCGGGGCGCGGAGGCGCCCGTTGTCTCCCTCGCCGTTTCTCCCGATGGCCAGCTTCTCGCTGCCGGGGACCAGGACGGGCACCTCATGGTGTGGAAACTCGCCTCGGGCGAGCTCGTGTTCAAGAACGACGACCACATCTTCTCGGTGTGGTCGGTGGCCTTCTCCCCGGACGGCTCGCTCCTCGCCTCGGGGGGATTCGATGGAACGGTGCGCCTGTGGGACACGGGGACGTGGGTTGCGGTCGGGCTGTTCATCGAACCCCGGCTCGTGGACGCGGAACGCAGGGATCGAGCGCACATGGGCTGGGTGCGGTGCGTGACCTTCTCCCCCGATAGCCGGACGCTGGTCACAAGCGGGTGCGATGGGTTCGTGCGGGTGTGGGACGTGGACACGTTGCGACCTAGGCGCGATCCGATTCGAGCCGGCATCAACGTTTACTTCGTGACCTTCTCCCCTGATGGGCGGTTCCTGGCGTGCGTCACCAACCCCGGGGAGATCCGGCTGTACCGGACCGATACATGGGAAGAGGCAGTGCGGCTCCGCGCCGGGCGGATGAGCTCGATGTACGTGCTGGCCTTCTCCCCTGACGGGAAGCGGGTCTTCGGCGGCGGGTTCTCCAACAGGGTCGAGGTGTGGGACCTGGAGCGGCGGGTGCTGGTGTCCGAGCATCCGGGCCACGAGGACAGCATCTGGGGGCTCGCGGTGTTCCCCGACGGTCAGCGCGTCGTGACCACGTCTCGCGATGGGGATATCCGGCTGTGGAGGATCGGCAACTAGACCTCCCTCGCCTCGCCCAGCGGGTAGTAGCCTGTCGGCGGTGCCCGCGGCTGGCTGCGTATCGCGAGGAAGTAGCACAGACGAAGCGCGTCGCGTTCCGGGACGAGACCTACTGGGGCCGACCAGTCCCGGGGTTCGGCGACCCCGCGGCGCGGCTTCTTCTGATTGGCCTGGCCCCGGCGGCCCATGGCGCGAACCGCACCGGGCGGATGTTCACCGGGGACGGCCCCCGGGGCGCCGGGGACTTCCTGATGGCCGCCCTCCACCGGGCCGGGCTCGCCACCTTGCCGACCTCCCAGGATCGGGACGACGGATTGGAGCTTCGAGGGGTCTACCTCGCCTCTGTCTGCCGCTGCGCCCCGCCGGGGAACAGGCCGGCGCGTGAGGAGATCGGGAATTGCCTCCCGTACCTGGTCGAGGAGCTGCGAATCTTGCGCAATGTGCGGGCGGCGCTGGCCCTCGGGCGGGTCGCGTTCGATGGGTGCCTACGGGTGTTGGAAACCCTCGGGGCCAGGATCTCCCGGCCGCGGCCCCGATTCGTCCACGGTGCGAGTTACGAGATGGGGGGAGGACTCCCGACCGTCATCGCGTCCTATCACCCCTCGCGACAGAACACCCAGACCGGCCGCCTTACCCCCGCCATGCTGGATGCAGCGTTGGCTCGGGCCTTGACATGACCCCTTCCTCCTCCAAGACGGCTCGCAAGAGGAGCACGCCCAGCGCGGCGAGGAGGCACCACAGCCCGAACCCCGGCCCCACCGGGAGCGCCGCCCCAGGAAGGGACGAAAACCATCGCACCACGACCAGGTACGGGCCGATGAGCACTCGCTCCGCCAGAAACCCGAGCGGTAGCGACAGGGGCAGCGTGGCCAACGCGAGGAGGGCAACCCCGCCCCATAAGATGAGCCCGGTCCACGGGACAAGCGCCAGGTTTGCGAGAAGGCCATACGGGGCGACGTTGCTGAACACGGTCCCGATGATGGGTATCGCCCCCACCTGGGCACAGGCGGTCACGGCGAGGCCATCCGCCACCCGGCGGAGCCACGGTGGAAGGCGCTGCCGAGCCTGCGAAGCGGTCCACCCAGGCAGAAGCAGGATGATCCCCGCTGTAGCCGCGAACGAGAGCTGGAACCCGCTGTCCAGCGCCGACCACGGCCAGGCCACGAGCACGACGATCGCGGCGAACGCGAGCCCCTGGAGAGGGTCGAGCCACTTCCGCAGGACCCACCCCCGCTCCCAGAGGAGCCAGAACAAGCCGAGGATGGCAAACATGATCGCCGCCCGGATCAGGGACACCCTCGCCCCGCCGAGGAGGACGTAGAACCCCACCGCCGGTACCAGGATCAGATAGCGCCACGCCGGGCGGATGCGCACGAGCCCCAGGAGCCACCATCCGCCGGCGGCGAGGATTCCCACGTGGAGTCCGGACAGGGCAAGGACGTGGGCCACCCCCGCGATCCGAAACGCCGCCGCTTCCTCCTCCGGGAGCATCCCCCGCGCCCCGAGGAGGAGCGCGGCGAAAAGGTCCGCTGCCCTCCGCGGGCCGTCCGGCGTCGGGGGAGAGAGGGCCTTGTAGAGATGGGCAAGGAGGTCTTGCCGGACCCGGGATGCCCAACGGAGAAGCCCCGGTTCCCCCGCCTGGATGACCTCGATCTCGCTCGCCCAGAACAGCCCGTGAATCCCCCGGCGAGCGAGGGATGCCCGCCACGCCTCCGGCTGCGGGGGCCCCCACCGGCCGGTGAGGGTGACAACATCTCCCGGCCCCACGGTGACGCCCTGCGGGACGTAGGCGAGAAACCGCACCGGGAGGGTGTCCGGGGCGAAGGTGAACGACACGTTTCGGGCGCGGGGCTCGGGGATGTCGAGGACGCGGCCCGTCACCTCCCGCAGGTTGGGGAGCTGGAACACAAGGTGGGATGGCATGATCTCCCGAACCGGCAGGGCCAGGCCGAAGCCAAACGCGGCTAACCACAAGAGGCACACGGACCGGCGCCACGCCGCAGCGAGAAGTGCCACCGCTGCCCCGGCCAAGGCAACCGGTCCGGGAAAGAACACGAAGCCAACCGCGATCCCGAACCCGAGGGCCACCCCGAGCCCGGGAAGGAGAGCCCGCCCCACTGGCCATCGCCTCCGCGAGGAGTATAATCCGGGAGCTTGGGGGTGACCGGTCTCGACGGGAACACCGAGGCCAGGCGGCAAGCGGAGGTCCGTCTCCTCCTAAATCCGGCGGAACGGCAAACAAACGCCGAATACGCAACTGTTCCCGCTTACGCCCTGAACTAGGCGTGAGCCGTCCCTGGGGCCCCCGCCCGTGGGGTTCCGTGGGGCGTAGACAAGACGGGCTAGTCCAAGCTGCCAGCCTTGGGCAGCTTGGGTGAACTCACTCGAGGCTGGGGACCGAGCGATCCCGCCCGTGGGAGCGTGAGGCCCGAGATCAAGAACGCGGGCTAAGCTTGTAGAAGCCGAAGCCAAGGGGTTTTCGGACGGGGGTTCGACTCCCCCCACCTCCACCAGCCGGC
>CAYSZC010000101.1:1537-4669 GCA_964435345.1 uncultured Thermotogaceae bacterium | reverse complement strand
AAGCGGTGGCCAGCGAGGATCTTCGAATGACCTTCTGGTAAGGATAATCGCTTAAAGCAATGCCATTGCCCCCCAGGGCGACAGGTTGATGATCGGACTTGAGACTCGCTGACCTGTGACTGTCCTGACCTGCGACTATTCGTTGTGGGGGATCTGGAGGGCGCTCCCTCCGATGAACTCCCGCACGAGGTGGTCGCCCGGGATGAGGGCGTGGTCCTCCGCTTCCCACAGCGTCAACCCGACCATCCCCGAAAGCAGGTTCGCTATCCTCCGGTAGCGGATTCGCGCGTCGAGGAACGTGTCGTAAGGGGCCACCTCTTCGGGCCTGGGCCAGATCCCATCGGGCAGGAAGAACGGCTTCAACGCCGGGAGGTCGAACGGCATCCCTCCGTTCACCACGTGGTCGGCCAGGCCCATCAGGGGGACGATCGAGAACAGCTCTCCACTGCGGACGTAATGCCAGTGCAGCAGGGTCTGGAGCGGCGGATGGTTTCGGTGTTTCACGTCGCGCAGCATCCGCCGGAGCAGCCGCACGTCGGCGAACTGGGTCAGCCGCTCGCTCGTCCCGTCCCCCTCGTAGAGCATGTTCGCCGCCTCGATGTACAGCCGGAACATCGCTTCCCTCTCGATCCCCGCGGTGAGAGGAGGGTAGAGCCCATGGAGGCAGTCGAGGAGGAGGATGTGCCCCTTCTTCAACCGGACCGGTTTCGTGCCCACGTGGCGACCTTCCTTGAAGCTGTAGATCGGCTTCTCGATCGCCCGTCCATCGAGGAGCGCGCGCAGGTGGCGGTTGATGGCCTGGATGTCCAGGGCCTCAGGCGTCTCGAAGTTCCGGTCGTTCAGCCAGTCCGTGGGGTGCTCGACGAGCGGCCAGAAGTAGTCGTCCAAGCTCAACATCAGGAACTGCAACCCCTCCCGTTCCAGCCGCTGGAGGAGCTTGACCGTGGTCGTGGTCTTGCCGGACGAGGACGGCCCGGAGACCCAGATCACCCGCAGGTCGTCCTTCTCCATGCGAGCCAGGACTCTCGCTGCCGCCTCGTCCACCGACCGCTCGTAGCGCTCCGTGGCCGCGGCCACAAGCTCGGGAAGCCGTCCCGAGCGGACGGTCGCGTTCAACCCGTCCACCGTGTCGCACCCGTGGTCGCGGTTCCAGGCGCGGGTCTCGTCGTGCCATGGGGTCGGGTACCCGTTCCCCACGAAACCGTCCATCGCGATCGCCCCGGCCCGCACCCAGTGCTTCCCCCACCGCCAGCATTCGTAGGCATCGGCCACGGCGACGAAGCCGAAGCTCCGCAGGACGTGGACCACCGTGTCCTGGATCTCCTCGATCGTAGGCGGGAAATTGGCGATCCAGTGGCGGGGATCGCGGTTGAGCGTGGTGACGACCACGTCAGAAAGGAACGCGGCGATGTGTTCGTCATCCCCGCACGAGAACAGGCGGTCGTTCACGCCCGGGACATGATCGAGGGCGAACCCGCCTACAGAGCGAACCGCGCGAAGAATGGCGTGCACGATCCGGCCTTGGTCAAACGGCGCCAGCGACCGATCGCGCTTTCGTACCTTGCGGATCCGGTTCTGTACGGCCACGGATAGATTATAGCACGGCATGCGGGCTGGAGTCCTCGTAGTCGTTCCACCGCCGAGCCCGCGGAGCACGCAGAGACTCGGAGATCTCAATCCATGACCCTCACGAACTTCTCTCTGCCACAAAGGACACGAAGGAATGATGTGTTCTTCGTGCCCTTCGCGTCCAAGCGCCAGGCAATCGCGAGTCATGAGACCGTCTCCGGTTTCCTCGGCGTATTCGGCGACCTCTGCGGTGAGATCGTGGTTGTTCGGCTACTCGATCGGCATCTCGTAGATGCGCCAGGTCTTATAGCAGCGGCCCCCCATGGACGCCGCCGCGCGGAGAACGAGGTCGTTTTCCTCGAGGAGCATCGAAGCCTCGCCGGCCCGGTACCCCTTCTCCCCGGCGATCCGCAACACCTCGTGGTAGAGGGTCGCGTCCACCCCGAGCTTTCGGTGCTGGGGGCGAATCCCGAAGAACATCAGCCGAAGCGTGCGGATGCGTCGCCGCCGGAGGAACAGGCGGAGAGCCCGCGCCAAGTCCACGTCGAGGAGGGGATTCCACGTAGGCCTCAAGGCCACGTTGGGATCGGGGATTGCCCCAATCACCGCAGCCAGCTCACCCCCGATGTAAGCGAATCGGATCAGGTCAGGGTCGGCCACAGCCTTGAGGCTCGCCGCGAGGGGTTCCGCCTCCGCCTCCGTGAGGGGAAGGAACCCCCAGTTGGCGGCCCACGCCTCGTTGTACACCTGCACCAACAGCTCCACCTCCCTTGTGAGGCGCCGCATGTCGAGGGGCCGGGTCTCGATCCCGCGGCGGGCACGCACCGCGGCCACGAAGCGCAGCCTCGGGTTCTCAGCTGGGGAGAGGGCGCCCCAGTAGGCGTGGTAGTCCTTGACCTTGCAGAGGCCGTACCGCTCGAGGTACTCCCCGTAGTACGGCGGGTTGTGGGTCAGCTCCACCGTGGGCGGGGCGTCGAACCCGTGGACGAGCACCGCCTGGTGGGATTCGTGGGTGGCGTTCGAGTACCCGCCCGGCCCGCGCATCGCGTTCACTCCGCGCCCCGCAAGCCATGCCCGGGCGCTGTCGAGGAGAGCCTCGGTGACGGTATAGTCCGGGACCGACTCGAAGAACCCGAAGAACCCCAGTTTTGCCCCATGATGGGCGTTGAAGCGGTGGTTTACCGCTGCCGAGACCCGGCCGAGGGGTTCGGATCCGGACCGGGCGAGGAAGTGCGTGACCTCGGCCTCGCGGTGGTAGGGGTGAGCCGAGGTGAGAAGGCCCGTCAGTCCGAGGAGCCGACTCCCGAGGAGTTCCCCCTGCAGGGGAGGCGTCCAGTGCGGATCCCCGCGGTGGATGCGCCACGGGGTGGCGACGAATTCACGCAGGCGGCGATCCCCGAGCGGGATCTCCGCGACCGCGAATCGCGCCATGAGCCCCCATTATCGCCGGTCCAGGCACGCGATACTTGAACGGGGGGTGTGTCCTTGACGCTCCCCGGCGGTCTCTGTATAACCCACCATCCGTTCGGGTATCAGCCTTTCCCGAACCGATAACCGGTGAAC
>CAYSZC010000101.1:0-1437 GCA_964435345.1 uncultured Thermotogaceae bacterium | reverse complement strand
TCCGGGGGCGTAGCTCAGTTTGGGAGAGCACCGGCTTTGCAAGCCGGGGGTCGGCGGTTCGATCCCGCTCGCCTCCACCAGAGAAGGCCGTGTGTAGGATTGGGCGCATGAGCGCACCTCTTTTACCTTATTGGTTGGACGGGCGCGTGTATGCGATCGAGGTTTTGTCCCCCCCCAGCTCGCCAGCGATGAAGTCGTTCGCGTCTGATGGTTAGGTCAGACCGAGCAGGGCATCAATGCGTGCCCAGTCGAACCCGATCATGAACTCGCCGTCACTCTCGATCACCGAAACTGCCTGTTGCCCGGTCTTACGAACCATCTCCATCGCCGCTGCGTGATCCGCGGCCACATCCACCTCGGTGTAGGCGCTCCCCCGGCCGTCCAGGTACTTCTTGGCGACACCGCACCACGGGCAGGTGGGTGTGCTGTACACGATCACTTCGCGCTCGACTTGCTGGTTCATCGTGTTCCGTCCTTGGTCAGCTTCTTCCGGACGTCTGGGGGGAGGATTGGCTTTCCTACAAGGACGGGCGATGCCAAGGCCTTCTCGGGTCATCCGATCAGGCCTACTCGACGCAGGGCCTCGGGTGTTGTCCACCCGGCATCGTCCAGTAGGCTCTTGAGTAGCTTCGGTCCATAGGTCTTGCCAGGCTTCCAGTGAACGTCTATCCGCCTCCCGTCCAGGGGGTGGCGGTAGATGAGTACGGCTCCTGTACCCACTTCGTCACGCTCAAATCCATCCCTTTCGAGGGCACGGATCAGTTCTTTGCATGTGGTGTTCCTGACCTGATCCCAGACGTGCGGCGGGTACGCAGGCACTCTCCCTCCCCACTAAGCGGGGACAGGGACCTTCAGATCAAGGGACTCGACGGAGGGGGCCTCCAGCGAGACGAAAGGCATCATAGAAGGGAGAGTGGCCATGCACTGCTCGGAAGCGGTGGTTGGCGCGGCGTGGGATTCGACGAAGCACCCGACCGGAATGGGGTCTCCGTGCTTGAGGAGCGACTTGAGGTGTAGGCGAACTGCTTCTTGGATAGCGCTGCGAGCCTCTTCCAACGTCTCTCCGCCTACGTGGCAACCCTTCAAAGCTGGGGCATAGGCATGGAAACCCTCCCCATCCCTCTCGAAGAACACCTGTACTGAAACGTGGATCTCCTTCGCCTTCACCGGAGTACACCTCCTCGTGCCACTTATGATACCGAGCAGCCTCCTGGGTTGCCCGTGCACCCGCCTCCTTGACAATCGCTAGACGAGGCCTGTCATACTTCCATACTACAGTGCTTTCGCAGGAAAGGAGGCGATCATGCCGCTGGTGAAGATCACGCGCAGCCGACAGGTCAGCATCCCGAAGGAGCTTTGTGAGGAGATGGGCCTTCGGGAGGGCGACTACTTCGAGATCACCCGTAGCGGTGATCAGCTCATCCTGCGGCCGATGGC
>CAYSZC010000100.1:0-4678 GCA_964435345.1 uncultured Thermotogaceae bacterium | reverse complement strand
TGGTGGCGGAGGACGAACGCTTGCAGGGCGGCCGGACCATGGGCGTGGATTCTGGCCCGGCGCGCGGCCAGGGTAAGATGGCGCAACCGCTCCAGGGTCTCCCGCCGCGTCCAGGCTTTCTCTCCCTGCCACGTCACGGCCACGAAGGGGGATGTATCCAGGGCGGACTCGATTTCTTGCTCGGGGAAAGGGTAACGCCGCCGGATATCGGAACGTGTGGCCAGGGCTCGGCGCCCCACGTGGCGGCGTACCACCTCCGCCTGGGCCTCCCGGTCCCCGCCCCACGCTGCTTGGTACAGGGGGGCGTCCTCGCCGGGCACGATCCGCTCCCGTGGCGCCGCCTCAGCCCAATCGAGTTCGACAAGCGTCCCGGCGGCGAGCAGGTCGGGCAGGGCCGCGCGGGCCTCCGGGGACGCGACGAGCGGGATCTCGTCCGGGCTCACGTCCCCCAGGCGGTGGAGGTGGGAGAGGAGTTCGGCCCCGGTGCGGGCCCATTGCCCCTCGCCGATCCCGCGGAGTCCGCGCTCCACCCTCTCCACGACACTGGGGTCCAGAGACTCCGCAAGGTCCCGACCGAGAAGGGACGCCAGCTCTTCCTCGGCCAGTCCTGCCGGAACCGGTCCCGGCTTGGGCTCGTCCCACTGGTAGAGGTACGCTGCCTGGAACTCCCAGAGAAGCGACGCTGCGAACGGTGAGGGGGCGAGTCCCCGCCGCACGACGACCCGGATTTCTCCCCGCTCCACCGCGCGGCGCCACGCGCGCAGGGCGTCCATGGGCAGGAAGTCGGCGAGGATCTCCCGGTACGTCTCGGTGACGATGGGGAACCCGGGGCGGACCCGGGCCGCCTCGAGGAGGTCGCGCGCCGACAGGCGCCGTAGCCACAGCGGTGTCCGCCTCCCCGGCCGGTCGCGGGGGAGGAGGAGCGCCCGGCCCGCGTTCTCCCGGAACCGCAGGCCAAACAAGGCCGAGTTCCCCAACTCCTTGAGGACGAGATCTTCCACCTCGGCGGCGCGGATGCCCTGGATCGCCCGGGCCGCGTGGTCGAACGGAAGCTGGGTGATCCGGAACAGGATCCCGCTGTTCCCGTGGAGCGAGTCGGGCTGGATCCCGAACTCGTCGCGGAACCGGGCGAGGATGGCCAGCCGCAACGCGAGGTGGAACCGGCGCCCGTACGGGGTGAGCACCGCCAGGCGCGCTCCGCCGGCCTCGTCGGGGAACCCCTCGATCACGAGCGTCCGGTCGGTGGGCACGTCCGCACGCTCGTGCTGATCGGCCACGTAGCGCGCGAGGTTCTCCGCCGCCGCGTGGTCAAGCGCGCACTCCGCGCGGAGCCAAGCGGCGAGCTGCGGGTCGTCAAGCCGGGCCTCGATCTCCCGCGCCAACTCGCCGACCTTTCTCCCCAGCTCGACCTCTCGCCCGTAGGCCTCGCCCTTCCAGAACGGGATCTTCGCCGGACCTTCCCCCGGCCCGACCACGACCCGATCGTGGGTGATGTCGAGGATGCGCCACCGGTTCGTGCCGAGGACGAGCGTTTCGCCGACCCGCGCCTCGTACACGAACTCCTCGTCGAGCTCCCCGATCCGTTCCCCAGCCTCGGTGTACACCCCGTACTGGCCGGTGTCGGGGATCGCCCCGCCCGAGACCACGGCGAGGCGCCGGCTGCCCGGAAGGGGATGGAGCGCGTCGCTCACCCGATCCCAGGCGATCCGCGGCCGAACTGCCCACGCGCCCCCGGCCTCGGATAGCATCCGCACCACTCCGCGAAACACATCCCCTGACACATCGCGGAACGGGTACGCCCGGCGCACGAGCCGGAGGACTTCGTCCACCTCAATCTTTCCGTCGGCGGCGATCGCGACGATTTGCTGGGCGAGGATGTCCAGGCATCCCCGGGGGACGTGAACGTCCGCGATGTCCGTGTGGCGCATCGCCCGGGCCAGGGCCGCCATCTCCAGGAGGTCGCCCCGCGTCTTGGGCAGGAGCCGGCCCCGCGACGGGGCCCGGTACAGGTGCCCGGCGCGTCCCACCCGTTGCAGCCCCCGCGCTACTCCGTGGGGAGACTCCACCTGACACACGAGGTCCACGACGCCCATGTCTATGCCCAACTCGAGCGACGCCGTGGCCATGATCGCCGGGATCTCCCCGGCCTTCAGCTTCTCTTCGAGCTCCCGTCGGCGTTCCTTGGCCACCGAGCCGTGATGGACCTGGGCCAGCTCGTAGCCGGCGAGCTCGTTCAGTTCAGCCGCAATTCGCTCCGCGCTGCGGCGGTTGTTGACGAACACGATCGTCGAGCGATGGGCGAGAATCAGCTCATGGAGCCGGGCATAGATCGCCGGCCAGATCGAGCCCTCGGGGAGCGCGGTCATGTCCTCGACCGGGGACACCACCTGCAGATCGAGCTCCTTCCGCAGGCCGGCGTCCACGATCTGGACTGAACGTTCGTGGCCGTCGTCCGTGTACCCCCCGAGGAACCGGGCCACGAGGTCCAGCGGGCGGATCGTCGCGGAGAGGCCGATTCGCTGGAACGGGCGTCCGCATAGGGCTTCAAGACGTTCGAGGAGAACGGAAAGAAACGTGCCGCGCTTGTTCGTGGCCAGGGCGTGGATCTCGTCCACGATCACCGTCCGCACGCCGGCGAGCGTGTCCCGGGCCCGGGGCGAGGTGAGCAGGAGGTGCAGAGACTCCGGGGTCGTGATGAGGATGTGCGGCGGGCGGCGGATCAGGCGCTGGCGCTCGGAGGGGGAGGTGTCTCCCGTTCGCACCCCGACGCGAACCTCGGGCAGGGTGATCCCCTGGACCTTGGCCACCGCCCGAATCCCTGCCAGGGGCAGTTGCAGGTTCCGTTCGATGTCATAGCCGAGGGCCTTCAAGGGCGAGATGTACAGGGTGTGCACGGCCGGAGCCGAAGGCTCGGGCGGGCGCGCGAGAAGCTCGTCGAGCGTCCACAGGAACGCGGCGAGAGTCTTGCCGGACCCGGTGGGGGCGAGGATCAGGGCGTGATGCCCGGCGGCGACGACCGGCCATCCCAGGGTCTGGGCTGGGGTCGGCGTGCCGAGCGCCGTCCGGAACCAGCCGGCCACCGCCGGGCTGAACCGGGCGAGCGGATCGGGCTCCACAGGCGCGGATTTCCTTGTCACGTCGCTAGTGTAGCGTCGTAGCTTGCCTGCCTGCCGGCAGGTCCCCGAAAGATCAGTGCCTCGCTGGAATCGAGAAACGCCGCCAGCTCCTTCATCGGCATCACACGCGAGTCGGTCATCATGACGGTCATCGCCTCCTAGACTGCGACTCGCGTGCGCCCGTGACCCACGCCTGTGCTCATCGTGCGTGCGACAACTCTGTAGACCGGTCACCCTTCGTGGGTTATAGTAAAACCAGGGGTTGCTCCCCCCCAGCACAATGACGCGACCGCGGGGGCAGGACATTCCCCGGCGGGGGTTGCAGATCAGATCAACGGAGGGAAGGCCATGCGCATCCGGTCAATCGACGTCCAGCCCTGGAACCTGAAGCTGAAGAGCCCCTTCACCATCTCCCTGGGCACCTTCCACGAGGCCCGGAATGTCCTGGTGACCGTGGAGGTGGAAACCCCCGATGGCCGGACGGTGACCGGCCACGGCGAGGGCGCCCCGGCTCCGGTCATCACCGGGGAGACCCAGGCGGGCGGGCTCGCCTTCGCCCGCCAGGTCGCCCCGCTCCTGGTCGGGCGGGACCCGCGGGACATGGAGACCGTGCACGAGTTGCTGGGCCGGGCCAGCACCCGCCACTCCTCGGCCAGGGCCGCCATCGACCTCGCCCTGCACGACGCGGTGGCCCGGACCCTGGCGGTGCCCCTGGCGTCGCTGCTGGGAGGCGCCACGCGGCCCTTCCTGACGGACATGACCATTGGCATGGGGGCCCCGGAGGCCATGGCCAAGCAAGCCCGCGACCATGTCGAGGCCGGCTTCTCCATCCTCAAGCTGAAGCTGGGCTCGGGGGAAGCGGAGGACGTGGCCCGGGTTCGAGCGGTAAGGCGCGAGGTCGGGGAAGGCGTCACCCTTCGGGTGGATGCCAACCAGGGATGGGGGCCACTGGCAGCCCTGCGCATTATCGAGCGAATCGCGGCTTTCGACATCGAGCTGGTGGAGCAGCCGGTGCCGGCCGGGAACGTCCGGGGCCTGGCGGAGGTAACCCGGCGCTCGCCCGTCCCCATCATGGCCGACGAGAGCATCTTCTCCCCCGCGGACGCCTTCCGGCTGGCCAGCGAGGGGGCCTGCCACATCTTCAACATCAAGCTGATGAAGTGCGGAGGGCTCCACCCGGCGCGGAAGATCAACGCCATCGCCGAGGCGGCCCACATCCGTACCTTCGTGGGTTGCATGCTGGAGAGCAGCGTGGCCATAGCGGGAGCGGCTCACTTCGTGGCCGCCAACCCCAACGTCATGGGGGCCGACCTCGATGCCCACCTCTACCTGGATCCCGACCCGGCTACGGGTGGGCCGTCGGTGGAGGGCGGCCGCTTCACTTTTCCCGAGGGCGCGGGTTCCGGCGCCGTGCCCCGGCGGTAGCCGCCAAACTTCCACCGGCGGCGGCTCGAGGGCCGGGTCAAGGTCGTGCTGGCCGCCCTGGTGGAGGAACGAGGGGCGCCGGGGCGCCCCTGCCTGCGCCGCGGGCGCGGCAGGCAGGCGTGGCAGAACGCGTACGG
>CAYSZC010000099.1:0-4690 GCA_964435345.1 uncultured Thermotogaceae bacterium | reverse complement strand
GAGCGCCCGCGAGATCACGGCGGTCCAGCTCACCATCCATCCCGAGCCGGCCGAGGATCTGCCCTAAAAGGAGAAACCGTGCGCATATTGTTCGTTTGCTTGTTGTTGAGCGTCTCGGCGGGCGCCCTCGCCGCGCCGGTACGGATCGAGGCCCAATTCCTCCCCGACGAGCACGCAATCGTCGGGACGATGCGGCTCCAGTGGGACACCCCCCCGACCGAAGCCTGGTTTGCCCTTCTGGGCAACCTGGGCCGAGAGGAGAACCCCTACCTCTCCCCGCTAGCGCGGGACGGGATCTACGTCGCCGGGTTCGATCCGGCGTGGACGAAGGTCGAGAGGGTCACGTGGTCCACCCCGGCGGGGGAAGAGGAGCTGGCGTTTGAACTGCTCCCGGCCCCGCCCACGATCCAGACCTATTCCCTGGACGATGTCCTCCTCAAGGTCCCCCTCCCCACGGGACCGGGGGAGCTCGCGATCGAGTTCCGCACCCGGTTCCCCCACGTGTGGGCCGGGGATCCCGGGCGGCTGGGGGACCTCTACACGTGGCGGTTCGGCTGGCATCCGGTGCCGTCCTCCCCGCCCGTGGATGGACGGTGGCCGTTCCTCCTGCCGGCCCACGACTACCGGGTCGCGCTCTCTCTCCCGGCGGGGTGGGACGCGGCCCTCCCGGGCGAGGTGACCCGGGAGGCGGACGGCGAAGGGACCCTGTTCACGGTCCGGTTTTCCCAGCCGGTGCGGTCGGTATCTCTCTTCTTCGGGCCGGCCGAGGAACTGCGCTGGGCCCGGCTCCCGTTCGAGGGGATCGCGGTGGACGCGGTCGCCCTACCGGGCAACGAGGACAAGGTCCGCGCCCTGGCGACCTACATCCCAGAGATCCTCGACTACTTCGCCGACCGGTACGGCCCGTACCCCGAGCGCCGCGTCCTCCTCGTCGAGCACCCCAACGAAGTGGGAATCGCGATGGCCGCAGACGGCGTGATGTACCTCCCCCGTTGGTTCTTCCAGCGCCAGGACCTCACCGCAGGCGGGATCCTATCTCGCTACGGCCGCTTCGTCCTCGCCCACGAGCTCGCCCATCTGTGGTGGGGGCTCGGGATCGGCGTGGACTTCGACGCGGAGAACTGGCTCTCCGAGGGGATGAGCCAGTACCTCGCGATCCGCTGGTACGAAGACACGTACGGTTCCGACGGTGGGAACGTCTTCCAGTTTGCGCGCAGAGGCCTCGGGGAGGAGATGGCCGAGTACATGGTCGGGTTCGTCAACTTCCGCCAGCACTTCGTCGAGCTTCCCTACCTCGTCACCGCGTTTCAGGGGTTCGACGAGGCGGTGGTGAAGCCGCTTTCCGAGGTACGGTACGAGCAGGCATCCGGGGTACGCCTGTACAACAAGGGGTACCTCGTCCTCCGCGCCATGTCCCACCTTGCCGGAGAGGACGCGTTCGACACGGTGCTACGCCAAGCCTACGCCCAGGCCCACGCCAAGACGTTCACCGTGGCCGACCTCCAAGCCCTCCTCGAACAGGAGACGGGAGAGGATTGGGCGCCGTTCTTCGCGCAGTGGGTCCGCGGCGAGGCGTGGGCCGACTACGCGGTGGTCGGGCTCGCCCGGGGCGTGGACGGCGAGGAACACCTGACCACGGTCCACCTCGCGCGGACCGGCACCGGGTTCATGCCCGTGACCGTGGAGGTCGTGGGTCCGGACGGGGAGCGCGCGGCCCAGACCTGGGATGCCGAGGACACGCGCGCGACGATCGAGTTCCGCACCCCGTTCCCGGTGCGGCAGGTCGTGGCGGACCCCGGCCACCACGCGCTCGATGTAGACCGGCTCAACAACGCCTCCCCGCGGAAGTTCGTCGTGGCCTGGGACAAAAACGAGTTCCCCCTCGACGCCTACCTCGTCTATCCCGATCCGGCGTTGGGAGGGGTGACGATCAGCTACCTGGACTGGTTCGGGTGGGGGGTCTACCCCGAGGCGATGGCGGTGACGGGATGGGTCCGTTACGGCCGGGACTGGGCGGTGGCGGGATGGGCGGCCCTGCGGGAGACCCTGGTCGGGGAGATGTCCCTGACCCGGTACCTGTGGGCGACCCCGACCCTCGGATCGGCGGGGACGTACTGGGAACCGGTGGGGAACATGACGTTCACCATTGCCCGGCGTCCAACCTGGACGCTCGGCCTTGACCTCGGGTGGGGCGAGCTTCTCACCCGGACCCACAGCGGCGGCCTGTCCATCCTCTACGCTCCCGATCTCGGATGGCGGGGGGAGTTGGGGCACACGGAGCTACTCGGGCTCGCCCCCCACACCTACCTCACGCTGGCCGTGGGGGCGGGAATAGCCAGTCCGGGTCTCGCCCCGGAGCTCTTGCCCGCGCTGCGGGAGTTTCGCACGCTACTCACCGACACCCTCCCGCGCGGCGAGCGAAAGGTCTTCTTCTCGCTGGGCCTCTGGCTCCCGCCGCAGCGCCCCGACTACTCCCTGGGCGGGGCCGGACTCGTGACCGAGATCCGTACGCGTCTCTACTCCTCGTTTGCCCGCCTGTGGAACCCGGACGACCCGGGGGCGATACTCCCGACCTACGTCGAAGCCGGGATCGAGGCGATGGCCCAAGTCGAGGCCCTGGGCGGGCTCCTCGGGTTCACGGTCGTCGTGGGGATAGGATGGCCTCTGTCCCCCGTCGGTCCCAGCGTGCTCTACTTCGGCATCACGGGCCTCTGAAGATGAAGAGGCGCGTTTCCCCGCCGAGAACGCAGAGGTTGCCGAGAAAGGCAGGGTCTGGGATTACGTCCTGTAACCCCGATCCGCTACTCGGGCGTGCTCGGCGTGCTCTGCGGTAAGAGCCGTCTGGAGGAGGAAAGGTGCGGGTATCGCTCAACTGGCTCTCAGAATACGCAGACCTCCCCGTCATCCCCACGGAGGAGCTCGCCGCGCGGCTGACCCTGGCCGGCGTCGAGGTGGAACGGATCGAGACCCTGTTTGCGGAGGGGGTGATCGCGGCCCGGGTGGCCGCGGTCGAACCCCACCCGCGGGCCCAGAGCCTCTTTGTGTGCCAGGTCGAGACGGGCCGGAGGGGCCATACCGTGGTGTGCGGGGCCCCCAACGTGGCGGCCGGGGGCCTCGTCCCGCTCGCCCTCCCCGGGGCCCGCCTGCCCGGGGGGGCGGTGGTGGAGAAGACCTCGATCCGTGGGGTCAAGAGCTCCGGGATGATCCTCTCCCGCCAGGAACTGGGCCTGGAGGGGAAGTCGCCCGGGATCTGGAACCTGCCCCCCGGGCTCTTGGTAGGGGAGGATCTCGCGCCGCTCCTCGAGTTCCCGGACACCGTCCTCTCCCTCAAGATCACCTCGAACCGCCCGGACCTCCTTGGCGTGTTCGGAATCGCCCGCGAGATCTCCGCCCTGTACCGGACCCCGCTCCGCGAACCGGAAGTGGCCTTCCCCGAAGAGGAGCCGCCGGCGGCCACGCTGGCCACGGTCGAGATCGAGGACCCGGCGGACTGCCCGCGCTACGTGGCCCGTCTTATCCTCGACGTGGACGCCCGGCCATCCCCTCTCGCCGTCGAGGCGCGTCTCCTCAAGGCCGGGATGCGCCCGCTGTCGCTCGTGGTGGACGCTACCAACTACGTGCTGCTCGAACTAGGACATCCCCTCCACGCGTTCGACCTCCACGGCCTCGCCGCGGGGCGGATCGTGGTCCGCCGGGCAAAGGCCGGGGAGCGGATCCGGACCCTGGATGGCGTAGACCGGGATCTCTCGCCCGAGGTGCTCGTGATCGCGGATGAGAAGCGACCGGTGGCCGTGGCCGGGGTGATCGGCGGGGCGGATACCGAGGTCGGCCCGGGAACCCAGAGCGTGCTCCTCGAGGCGGCGGCGTTCTCCCCGGTCCGGGTGCGGCGGTCCTCGCGGGCCCTCGGGGTGCGCACCGAGGCCTCGCTCCGGTTCGAGCGGGACCTGTCCCCAGAGGCGGCAGATCTGGCCTCTCGCCGGTGCTGCGCCCTCCTGTCCCGCCATGCCGGGATCCGGATCGCCCGCGGTGCGGTGGACGCCTACCCGGCGCCCGCCCAGGCCCGCGTGGTCTCCCTGCGCAAGGGACGCGTGGGAGATCTCCTCGGGGTCGAGGTGTCCGAGTCCGACATCGTAGACGGCCTGTCCCGCCTCGGGCTCCAGCTCACGGACAGCGGGCGGCGCTGGGAAGCTACGGCGCCGCCGTTCCGGCGGGACCTCGTGCGGGAGGTTGACCTCGTCGAGGAGGTAGCCCGCCTGTACGGTTACGACCGGATCCCGGCCCTCCCCCCCCGGGCCAGGCCGCGGATCGGGACGAAGGATCCCCGAGAGACGTTCACGGATCGCGTGCGGGAGATCCTGGCTTCGTTGGGCCTGCTCGAGGCCTACACCCCGGGCCTCGTCCCGGCGGCGGGGGCCGAGGTGCGCCTGCGGAACCCCCTCGCCCAAGGGCTCGACGGGCTGCGGGCGAGCCTCCTTCCCGGGCTTCTGGCCACGGTGCGGGGGAACCTCGAGGCCCAGGCCCCCGGCGTGGCCGTGTTCGAGATCGGACGCGTGTTCCTGCGCCACGGGGACGGGGTACGCGAGGAGGACCGCGCGGGGATCGCCCTCGCCGGACGTCCGCCAACGCCGCTCTCGGGAAAGGGGGAATACGCCCCCTCCGAGCTGAAAGGGATCCTCGACGCGTTCCTCGC